>NZ_JAUQTX010000228.1:0-10815 GCF_059803775.1 Azospirillum sp. UFLA03-27
ACCGAGATCTACACTCGCGTATAATCGTCGGCAGCGTCAGATGTGTATAAGAGACAGCCCTTCCCACGGCTTCGCCGCGGGCCCCTTCCCTCCCCCGCTTCGCAAGGGAGGGAGATCATCCCCTTCCCTGCGAAGCGGGGGAGGGTTAGGGAGGGGGCAATGCGTCCCAACACACGCGCTCAAATCGCCATCCGCATGACGTCCTGATAGGCCTGCACCATGCGGTCGCGGATCGACACGACCGTCTGCACGGTCATCTCGGCGGCGAGCACGGAGCGCACGACCTCGTGCGTGCCGGCCTTGCCGGCGACGGCGGCGACGGACATGCGCTCGCCCTCGTTCAGCGTCTCCACCGCCTGCGACACCTGACGGTCGAGGAAAGCGCCGAAGCTGCTCTCCGCCGACGCCGACGTCTCGGCCGACGGCGATGCCGCGGCCGCCGCCGCGGTTGGCGGCGTGGCGAGCGAAGCGGCGGGAGCCGGCTGGGTCAGGGGCGCACGGTGGAGGCCGTAGGCGGCGGCGGCGCGGCCGATGGGTTCGATCATGCTCTTGGGTCTCCTCAGCCGCGCAGAAGGTCGATCATGCGGCTCATCATGCTGCGCGACTGCTCGATGACGTTGACGCTCGCCTCGAAGGAGCGGCTGGCCTCGCGCATGTCCATCATCTCGATCAGCGGCTGGACATTCGGGCGCTTGACGTAGCCCTTCTCGTCGGCGGCGGGGTGCGAGGGCTCGTAGACGAGCTGGAAGTCGCTGCGGTCGCGGCCGATCTGCTTGACCTTCACGATCTCCGAGCCGGCGGCGCGGTCCATCGTGGTGGCGAAGGAGACGGTCTTGCGGCGGTAGGGATCGCCGCCCGCCGTCATGGCGGTGGAATCGGAGTTGGCAATGTTTTCGGCGACCACGCGCAGCCGGGTGCCCTGCGCCTGCAGGCCCGAACTGGCGATCCGCATCGTCGCGGCCAGGGGATCGGTGAGCATGGGAGGGGACTCCGAAGTCGTCAGCCGGCGCGCCAAGCGGCGCGCAGGATCTGCAGGTTGCGCTGGAACAGGCCGGCGGTCAGGGCGAAGGCGTCGCGCGTCTCGCTGCCCTTGGTCATCTCCTGCTCCAGCGACACGGCGTTGCCGTCCGGCGTGGTTTCCCACTGCTCGGGCTTGCGCGCCTCCTGCACCGCGCCGGACGGGTTGAAGCCGGTCAGGTGCATGGGCGAGGTGAGGGCGGGCGCCACCGTCTGCGGGCCGTCCATCAGCGCCGCGAAGGGCTTCAGGTCCTTCGGCTGATAACCGGGCGTGTTGGCGTTCACGACGTTGGTGGCGATCAGCTTCTGCCGCTCCGCCAAGTAATCGAGGCGCGCGCCGGTCAGCCGAAACACTGAAATATTGCTAAAATCCATTGGAACGGCCCTATCGCGAAGCCGGAAAGCAAGGCAGGGCCAAGATGACGCCCGCCGTTTAAAACCGGATTTAAATTCCTCGTGGCAGGATCACCGCATTCCGACACGGCGGAGACGACCCGGCGATGCGCGTGCTTTCCAACCTTCTGTCCGAGATCGAGCGGATGCCGACCCGATCCTGGCGCGGCGAGATCCGCAGCGCCACCGGCATGACGCTGGAGGTGGAGGGGCTGCGCCGCGTCCTGGCGGTGGGCGACAAATGCTGGGCGGAGACGGCGCGCGGCCAGCGCCTGCTCTGCGAGACCATCGGCTTCCGCCAGGGCCGCACGCTGCTGATGGCCTTCGACAACCTCGACGGCGTGGCGGAGGGCTGCGCTGCCGTCACCGACGACACCGCCTTCACGCTGCGCCCCGGCCCCGGCTGGCTGGGCCGCGTCGTCAACGCGCTGGGCGAACCGATCGACGGGCGCGGCCCCTTGCGCAACGGCCACCACGCCCGCCCGCTGCGCGCGGCACCGCCCCCGGCCTACGCGCGCCGCCGGGTGGGGGCGAAGATGGACACCGGTGTGCGCGCCATCGACGTCTTCACGCCCATTTGCCGCGGCCAGCGCATGGGCGTCTTTGCCGGGTCGGGCGTCGGCAAGTCGACGCTGCTGTCGATGGTCGCCCGCCACGCCGGGGCCGACGCCATCGTGATCGGTCTGGTCGGCGAGCGCGGGCGCGAGGTGCAGGAGTTCATCCAGGACGATCTGGGCGCGGACGGCCTCGCCCGCTCCGTCGTCGTGGTCGCCACCTCGGACGAGCCGCCGCTGATGCGCCGGCAGGCCGCCTATCTCTGTTTGACCGTGGCGGAGGAGTTGCGCGACCGTGGCCTGCACGTCCTCTGCCTGATCGACAGCGTGACGCGCTTCGCCATGGCCCAGCGCGAGATCGGGCTGGCCGCCGGAGAGCCGCCGACCGCCAAGAGCTACCCGCCCAGCGTCTTCGCCGAACTGCCCAAGCTGATGGAACGCGCCGGGCCGGGCCGGGAGGGCCAGGGCGACATCACCGGCATCTTCACGGTTCTGGTGGACGGCGACGACCACGACGAGCCGATCGCCGACGCGGTGCGCGGCATCCTGGACGGTCACGTCGTTCTGGACCGCCGCATCGCCGAGCAGGGGCGCTACCCCGCCGTCAACGTGCTGCGCAGCGTGTCGCGCCTGCTGCCTGGCTGCCACACGGCGGAGCAGAACGCCCTGCTGCGCCGCGCGCGGAGCCTCGCCGCCACCTACGACAACATGCGGGAGCTGGTGCGCATCGGCGCCTACAAGCAGGGCACCGACGCGGAGGTGGACGACGCCGTCGCGCTGAACCCGGCGCTGGAGGAGTTCCTGCGCCAGGGCAAGGACGATGCCACGCCGTCCCTCGACTCCTTCCGCATCCTCGACCGCATCCTCGCCGTTCCCGCCGGAGCCACGCCATGACCAACGCCACCGCGCTCGCCGCCCGCGCGCTTGCCCCGACCACCGCCGCACGGGACGCCGTGAAGGCCCCGACCAAGCAGGAGACGACGGACCTCAGCCTGGATTTCGGGGACCTGCTGGACGCGGTAAATCCGCTGCAACACCTGCCGGGTGTATCGCAGGTCTACCGCCATGCCACCGGCGACGATATCGGCCTACCAGCGCGGCTGGCCGGCGGCTTCCTGTTCGGCGGCCCCGTCGGCCTGCTGGGCAGCGCCGCCATGGCCGCCTTCGAGGCGGTGACCGGCGACGACCCGCTGGGCCACCTCGTCGCGCTGGCGGAGGGCGGCGACGAGGAGACGACAACCCCGACGAAGGACGTGCCGTCCATCGCCCCGCCCCTGCCCTTCCTCGCCGGCCCGGCGCAGGAGCCGCCGACGGACCATCGCCCGTCCCCCGCCGTGCTGGCGGAAGCGCTCGCCCGCAAGACGCCGAGCACCGACGCTGCGGCGGACGCACCGGCGCCCAAGGCGGAGCAGCCCGCCCCGCAAATCCTGGCGAAGCTCTACGAACTGCACGCCACCCAACCGGCGGACCGCCCGGCCGTCCGGCTCTGACCCCAGTCAGCGCAGCGCCGTCGCCAGCGCGTCCATGAACAGCCGCACCTTCGGCGGCACGAAGCGCGCCGAGGGGTGGACGCCCCAGACCGCCAACGGCTCCAACGCCCCGTCGGACAGGCGGAGCGCCACCAGCGCGCCGCGCGCCACCTCGTCGCGCACGTCCCACTCGGACAGGACGGCGATGCCGAGGCCGGCGAGGCAGATGTCCCGCAACCCCTCGATGGAGTTGGCGGTGAAGCGCCCACGCACCCGGATGCGCCGCTCCCGCCCCTCGCCCGCGAAGCTCCAATGGGTCGTGCCGGACAGACACAGGCACTCGTGTTCCGCCAGATCCGCGACGGCGGCGGGCGCGCCGCGCGCCGCCAGATAGCCGGGCGTGGCATAGAGCCCCCGCGGGTTGTCGGCCAGCCGCCGCGCGATCAGCGCGCTGTCCTTCAGATGGGCGATGCGGATGGCGAGGTCGATCCCCTGCCCGACGATGTCCACCACCGTGTCGGTCAGCAGCAAATCGACCGAGACCTGCGGGTTGTCCTTCAGGAAGTCCGCGACCACCGGCACCACCACCTTGCGCCCGAAAGCCGCGGAGGCGGTCAGCCGCAGCAGCCCCGACGCCCCGGCGGAGGACGGTCGGACGCTGGCCCGCGCCGCCGCCTCGTTCTCCAGCATCGCCTGGGCGAAGGGCAGCATCGCCTCCCCCTCCGGCGTCAGGGCGAGGGAGCGGGTGGTCCGCTGCATCAGCCGCGCGCCCAGGACGTCCTCCAGCGCGGCCAGCCGCCGGGTCGCCATCAGCGGCGAGATGCCCAGCCGCCGCGCCGCCCCGGCAAGGCTGCCGGCCTGGGCGGCTTCCACCAGAACGGCAAGTCCGGCGAGGTCCATTGCTTCATGTTCCGATACACAGGCCCTTCATTCTGCATGACTGATGCGGATTGTGAAAGTGCGATAGGGTCTGTTTCAGAGATCATCGCCTTGGGCCTCACATAGCCCTCTCCCCTCTGGGGAGAGGGTGGTCCGAAGGGCCGGTGAGGGGGTTGCGCTTGTGCCGAACGTACCAACACGCGCAACCCCCTCACCCTAAACCCTCTCCCCAGAGGGGAGAGGGGATGTTGCAAAAGGACCCTCTGTCATGAGCATCACCGACACAATGCCCCACACATCAACCCACGCACCCGACCAGACCCGGCTCGGGCGCGGACTGACCTTCGCCATGGCGACCGCCGCGGGGCTGGCCGTCGCGAACATCTATTACAACCAGCCCATGCTGGGCCTGATCGAAGGCGACCTGCCCGGCCCGCTGACCGGCATGATCCCGACCGCCACGCAGTTGGGCTACGCCGCCGGCCTGCTCCTGCTCGTCCCGCTCGGCGATCTGGTGGAGCGGCGGCGGCTGATCGTCGGGCAGTTCCTGCTGCTGGCGGCGGCGCTGGTCGTGACGGCGCTGGCGCAGGGTCCCGCCCTGCTGGTCGCCGCCTCGCTGCTGCTCGGCGTCTCGGCGACGGTGGCGCAGCAGATCGTTCCCTTCGCCGCGCATCTCGCCTCGCCGCAGCGGCGCGGGGCGGCGGTGGGAACCGTCATGTCGGGGGTTCTGACCGGCATCCTGCTGAGCCGCACGCTGGCCGGCTTCGTCGGGACGCACGAGGGCTGGCGCGCCATGTTCTGGCTGGCCGTGCCGCTGGCGCTGGCCGCGGCCGCGCTGATGGTCGTCATGCTGCCGCGCAGCCACCCGAACGCGACATTGCCCAACACCGCCGGGCGCTACCCGGCGCTGATGCGTTCGCTGGTCCATCTGTGGCGGGAGTTCCCGGCCCTGCGGCTGGCCGCCGTCACCCAGGGGCTGCTGTTCGCCGCCTTCACCACCTTCTGGACCATCCTGGCGCTGCGTCTGGCCGAGCCGCGCTTCGGCCTGGGCGCCGACGCCGCGGGGCTGTTCGGCATCGTCGGCGCGGTCGGCATCCTGGCCGCTCCGATGGCCGGGCGGATCGCCGACCGCAGCGGGCCGCACCGGGTGATCCTGCTGGGCACGCTGCTGACGCTCGCGTCCTGGCTGCTGTTCGGGCTGTGGACGTCGGTCGCCGGTCTGGTCGCCGGGGTGATCCTGCTCGACTTCGCGGTCCAGGCGGCGCTGGTGTCGAACCAGCACATCGTCTACGCCCTGCGCCCCGAAGCCCGCGCCCGGCTGAACACCATCTTCATGGGCGGCATGTTCCTGGGCGGCGCGCTGGGGTCGAGTGCGGCGACGCTGGCCTGGAACGCCGGGGGCTGGACCGCGGTGACCGGTCTGGGCATCGCCGTCGCCGCGGCGGCCACCGCCCTCCAGCTCGCCGCACGGCGCCGCTAAGAAGCAAAAAATCACGGGGTGCCGGGGGCCTTACCGCCCCCCGCTCCGCGCCGAGCGCTCCAGGGAGCGGATGTGCGACAGGCCCGGCAGGATTTCGGAGCGGATGAACTCCAAGCGGCGGACCGGGCCGCCGCCGCTGGAGAAGCGGGCCTTCCACAGAGCCATCTTCACCGCCAGCCCGCACAGCACCCCGCCGATGGTGACGTGGTGGTTGGTGATCAGGTCGCGGATGCTGCGGAAGCTCTGGGCGTTGATGTTGCGCCAGAAGTCCTTGGAGCGGTTGTCGAAGCTCTCGAACCGCCCGGTGATCGAGGCGGCGATCTCCGTCAGGTCGCGCCCCACCTCGTCGAGCATCCGAGCGTGGCGGGCGTCGCGGCGGACCTCGCTGAAGCCGCGCACCGCGTCCATCCAGGCCAGGAAGGCCTGCACGTCGGGGACGATCTCATCCAGGCACTGCTTGAAATAGGCCAGCGACAGGAAGATGTCGCCATACTCCTCCAGGAAGGCCGGGATGTCGGCCATGGCGATGTCCAGCCGGTCGGCCATCATGGTCAGCCGGCGGCGCACCTCCGCCAGATCGGGTTCGGCGAACAGGCGGATCAGGTCCTCGACATTCTGCACCTGCACGTCGTCGCTGCCGTAGACGCTTTCGATCAGCGGCCGGGTGAAGACGCGCATGTAGCGGGTGAGCTGGTCCTTCCGGCGCTGCGACAGGCGCAAGGCGGCGTGCTCGTCCACCGCGATCTTCAGGCGCCGCAGCTCGATGCGCAGGGAGTAGACGTCGAAGCTCGCGGCCTGGGCGATCTGGCCGATCATCAGCAGGTCGCGCTCCAGCTCGGGCGAGCGGTTGCCGAAATGCAGCGGCAACTGGCTGGGCATCACCTGACCGCTGCCGGCGTGGACGTCGTTGAACAGCTCCACCACCGTCTGGAGCCGGACGTTCTTGATCAGCCGCGCCCGGCGCAGGCCCGGAGTCTCCAGCGGCAGGATGGTCATCGGCAGGATATGAAGGGAGTCGCGGGCGGTGTCCTCGTCCCGGTCGTCCGGGCCGGGCAGCAGGGCCACGACGTGCGGCCAAGTGCCCGGCGGCCTGGCCTGTCGGCTCGGCTGCACAGCCAATCTCCCGAAATTCGGCCTGCCGGAACGCCGCCGCTCAGAAGCGCGGGAAGTTCAGCAGCGACATGGTGATGGACGGGTCGATGGCGATGATCGAGGAGCGTCCGCGGCTGTTGATCGGCCCGATGTAGGGGAGGTTTGTGGAGGCTCCCGCGGGCGCGCCGTTCTTCATGTCGTACATGGCCGAGAAGCGGTCCAGGAACTTCCCGAGCTTGGCCGGGTCCTTGAAGTCGGCGATGTCGAAGCGCTTCTTCAGCTTGTCGACCAGCCGGTCGAGGTCGCCCAGCGCCGACTGCTCGGGAATGTCGAGCGCGGTGAAGACCACCTTCTGGAGCGCGCGGTCGGCCATCACCTGATACCAGTTGGTGATGCGCGGCGCCTTGCGGTCGAAGTAGAGCGCCAGACGGACTGCCGGATTGCTCTCCTCCGCCTTCACCTCCAGCGACACGTCGACGTAGCGGTCGACGATGGCCTTGACGATCGCCGGCTCCTTCAGCGTGGCGCCCCCCGTCTCCTTGAAGGACAGGACGGTGGCCATCTCCTTGAACTTGGCGTCGTTCATGCGGTTGGCCAACGCCTCCGGGTCCTTCACCCCCTGGTCCAGCACCTTGCGGATGAGGGCGCGCGCGTAGGTCTGGCTTTCCAGGTCGAAGGCCACCATGACGAAGCGGTAGAGCTTGTCGTCCTTCAGCAACTCCTCGGCACTGGAGATCTTGCCGATGTTGGCCTCGAAATAGGCGATGTTGCGCTTCACGTCGGGGCGCGAGCGGATCATCGCGTCGTAGCGGTCCTGATTGCGGACGATCTGGCGATAATCCTGGAGCGTGCTCATGCCGTCACCTCCGGGGCCTTCGGCCGCCCGCTCTCCTCCGCCGCATCCTCCGCCGGGTCAGCGTAGGAGGGCGGGATGCGCAGGATCACCTCACCGGTGTGGGTGTCGAGCACCTCGGTGGACAGGCGGCCCGTGCCGGGGTCGAGGTTGACCCGGTAGGGCGGGATGGGGTCGGGCCGGCGGCCGTTGTCGGATTCCGCCGGCGCGCGGGTTTCCTCGACCACCTCGGTGGCCTTGACGGCTTCGACCTGGGCGGCGCGCAAGCGGTCGGCCTGGCGCTGGCGGGCTTCGGCGATCAGGTCGGCGCTGGCGGTGCCGCGCTCGCCGTTGACGCCGGACACGCCGCCGGTCAGCCCCTGGATGGGTGCGGGCATGGCGGTCACGCCTCCACGCGAGTCTCGGGGGCGCGCTCGTCCCGCGGGGGGCGCTGCGCGTTCAGCAGCCCGTCCTCGTAGGCCATCACCGGCCGCAGGCAGGCCAGCGCCTTGTAGTAGTCGCGGTCGCTGACGTTGCGCATCGCCTGCATGATGCGGTCCTGCATCTCCGGATGCATGAAGGCGGTGTAGAGCTTGGCCATCATGCCGGCGACGACGCTGCCGTACTCCTCCGCGGCCTGGGGGTCCAGAAGCATGCTCTGGATCACGAAATAGGCGCGGCGGACCGGCGTGTCGGCCTCGTCCTCCTGCATGATGTCGCTGCCGCGGATGATCTGGGCGAAGTTGCTGACTGTCAGGGTGTAGCGGCGGTTCTCGTTCTGCACGACGCAGCCGTTGATGACCACGCGCTCGCAGGGCTTGAGGCGGAGCTTAAGCGCCATAGGACGCCTCCATCGGAGCGGGAGCCTCCGTGCGGGCCACACCTTGCAGGCCGCGCATGACCGACCGGTTGATGTCGATCAGGACACCCGCGTCGGCCTCGCCGCGCAACACCTGGGTCGTCTGGCGGGCCACCGAGAAGGACAGCGAGACCAGCCCGGCGCGCAGCGCCTCGGGCAGCGCGTTGCCGTCCTCCAGCAGGTCGGCGCGCAGCGTGTTCCAGAGTTCCAGGTTGCGCCACAGCGCGTCCTTCAGCGCCGCCGACCGCCAGCCGGCGTCGCGGTTGGCCTCCAGATCCAGGGTGATGCGGAGGAAGACCAGATATTCGATGCGGCGCGGGTCTTCGCACTCGGCCATCGTCTGCTGGTAGGCGGCGATGCTCATGGTCGCACCTTATGCAACGCGCACGGGGGCGCCGGAAGGGGGCTGGGACTGGATGTGAGACGAAAAAATGGCCGGCGCCCCGTCGGGAGCGGGACGCCGGCCGGACCGGGTTAGCGGAACAGCGAGAGAATGTTCTGCGGACCCTGGTTGGCGATCGACAGCGCCTGGGTGGCGAGCTGCTGCTGGACCTGGAGGGCCTGCAGACGGCTCGATTCCTCGTTCATGTCGGCGTCCACGAGGGAGCCGATGCCCTTGTTCATCGAGTCGGTCAGCTTCGACACGAAGTCGTTCTGCACCGACACGCGGTTCTCGATGGAACCGATCACCGCGGCCTTGCCGATGGCCTTGTCGAGCAGGCCGTTGATGACCTCGAGCGACTTGGTGGCGTTGGAGGTCACGTCGATCTGCGTCAGGTCGGCCAGGCCGCCGAAGGCGTCGCTTTCCTTCGAGCCGACCCACAGGCTGTCCACCTTGGCGGTGAAGTTGCCGTCGGTGTTCAGGTCCTGGTCGGTGAATTCCAGCTTGTCGCCGTTGAAGGCCACCTGGAAGTCGCCGCCGGCCGTGGTCAGGGCCGCGTTGACCGCGGTCTCGATCAGGCCCTGGGTGGTCGCCAGATCCGTGGTGTAGTCGATGCCCGACAGGTCCACCGTCACGGCGGTCTTGGTGCCCGCCTCGTTGGTGACGTTCAGGGTCAGGTTGCCCAGGCCCAGGTTCTGGCCGTCGATGAAGGTGGTGTCCGGCGCACCGATGGCGATGCCGACGCTGGCCTTCAGGTCGTTGGTGGAGTCCACCTGCTGCTCGATCGTGGCCTTGCCGACGATCGAGGTGACCTGCATGTCCTGGCGCTGGAAGCTGATGTAGCTCGGATCGACCGTGCCGGCGCTGCGGCTCAGCGACGCCAGGATGTCGACGTTCTGGTCCTTGGCCGTGCCGTCGTTGGAGTAGGTGATGCGCAGCAGGTTGTCGCCGTTGAAGGAGGCGTCGGCGGCGGCGCCCTTCACCAGCTTGACGAGCTGGTCGATGTCGTTCTGGATCAGCGACTTGTCGACGCCGTTGGTCTGGCCGGCGATGACGCGGGCCTTCAGCGTCTGCAGGTTCTCGACGATGTTCTTGGACGCCACCGACGCGGTGTTGGTCGTGCCCGAACCCAGTTCCAGCGATTCCTTCACCGCCTTGAAGCCGGCGACGTCGGCGCGCATGGTCGTGGCGATGGACCAGTAGGCGGCGTTGTCCTTGGCGTTGTTGACCTTGAGACCGGTCGAGATGCGATCCTGGGTGGTCGCCAGATCGTCGGTCACGCGGCGCAGCGTCTGCAGCGCGGTCATCGCCGAGGTGTTGGTCATGATCGAGGCCATGTGTATCTCCATTCGCGAGATGCAGAGCGCCTTTCTGACGCTGGGGCCGGGTGCGCGGGCCTTCCCACTTGGTTCTTATGGGCGCGCAACCGACCATTCGACTGTGACCGACCCCGTTTAAACCGGAGTAAAAAACCGCAGCATTTCCAGGGTGACGCATTCGTCTTTCAAAGATGGGCATCTTTTAAAAGTAATCATGCATTTTATAAAAATGCGGCAACTGCGCACGGCGGCTCAGCCGTCGTGCCCGAAGGGCCGCGGCCATGGCGTCTTTCAAAATGTTGGGGGCAAAATGTCGGAAACGGAGCGTAAGGCGAGACTTTGAAATTAAGGCGCCGTCACTCGGCGGCGACGAGACAGCTGGGGTGCAGGCCGGACGCGGCGAAGGGGATGGCCGGGAAGCGGCGGGCGGCGGTGGCGGATGCGGCGGCCGGAACGGCCTCTTCATGCTCGGGCGGGGCCTCGAACTTGTAGCCGCGTCCGTAGACGGTCTCGATGTAGCGGGCGCCGCCGGTGGCTTC
>NZ_JAUQTX010000229.1:0-10765 GCF_059803775.1 Azospirillum sp. UFLA03-27
TTCCATCCTTTTATGATGCGGCGCCGCGGCTCGTCGTGTGCGATCCGCTCAGCGCGTTCCTCGGCGCGGCCGAGGACGGCCTGCTTGAGTATGGCTATGCCGATGCGGTGCGGCTGGCCGGCCATTCCTGCCCGACCGTCGCGGGCGCTTACCTGATGACCGTACGGTCACTGGAGCGTCTGTATCCCGATGAGGTGCCCGAGCGCGGGGCCGTTGCGGTGTCTGTTCGCGAGGCCGCCGCCGAAGGTGTGGCCGGTGTGATGGCAAGCGTCGCCACGCTGCTGACCGGAGCGACGGAGAGCACCGGCTTCAAAGGCATCGCTGGACGCTTCGACCGCCGGAACCTCCTGTCCTTCGGGGTCGGCATTCAAGGGACGATGGCCTTCGTCCGCATGGACACGGGAGCGGGAGTGCAAGCGACGCTCGACAGCGGCGTCGTGCCGGTCGATCCGGCGATGCCCGGCCTTCTGCAGCGCCTGTTGTCCCACGCGGCATCCCCGGACGAAGCGGCACAGTTCCGCATCCTGTGGCAGGAGCGGGTCCGACGCATGCTGGTGGACCACGCCGACGATCCTCGACTGGTCAGGCTTGCCGCTTGGAATGGCCGACCCGACGCGTGACCCCCTCTCAAAAGACTTCGGACATGCACACCGACAGCAAGACCGGCCAACTCCTGCACGATGATCATCACCGGACCATCGACCTTCTGAACGCGTTCGAAGCCTACCTGGAGCGCACCACGGAAGACGACATCCCACATCTGGACGTGGACGGTCGCGTTCTGCTCGCCACCCTTGGCAAGGAGTTGGGCCAGGACCTCGAACGGCATTTCCTCCTGGAAGAGCAGTGGCTCTTTCCGCCCATTGCCGCCGCTGGCGCTTACGAGATGACGGCCGACCTCTCGACCGACCACGAGGCCCTGCGCCCGCTCGTCCGCCGCATCACCCGGCTGTGTGCCCTGGCTCTGCGTGAGGGGTTCGATGAGGAAAGCTGGCCGGTCTTCCGCCATTTCGGGCAGCAGTTGATCGAGGGCCTCGTCCTGCACATTCAAAAGGAAGAGACCGCACTGCTCAGTGCCGTTGACGCCGTGCTCACGCCGGCACAGGACGCCTCCCTTGCACGGGCTTACCGTTGTGGGGAAGAGGCGCTTGGCGGCGCGGATGAACGCGCATCATCGCCGCAGGTTTAGGACGGGCATTCAGCGGCAGGTTCAGCGGCAGGTTCAGCGGCAGATCGGTCGCGGCCAACGTGCGCCGGTGTTCCGAACCGCATCAAGCCGGATTCATCGGCTCGGTGGGCGGGGCGGGGTTGTCCACGGGTTCCGCCGGCGCGGCGGGCACGGGCTCGTCCTCCTGCTCGTCCGGAAGACGACCGAGGCAGGACCCGTCGGGGCGTGCGAAGGGTGACGAGGGCCGGGGTGCGGACCGCTGGGGCTTCATGGTGATTCCTCTCTTCCTGTCAGAACACCGTTCACGCCGCATCATCGCGACGGCGTGAAAGCCTGCCGGTGAGGCGGCATCCATTTGCGGGCATCAGCCCCGCGCGCGCCGACGCCGGCCGGAACGGGACGGGACGGGATTTTATTGGGCGTCGGCGCCTTGTTGAGAATTCCCTGTCACCTCGTCAGAGCCGAGGATGGCCCGCAGGCCTTCGAACGCGGTTTCGAGAACGCTGACATCAGGCTCCGCCGGGTGAACGGCGTAGATGGGCAAACTGAACGGGTGCGCTTCGGGAACGACTTCCCCCACCCCCTGGTCGAGCATGGGCTGGACCAGACTCCGTGGGAAATGCCCGGTTCCCCCGCATTGCCTGACATAGTCCAGCCCGAGCGTGCCGACGCCGATCGACAAGGGTGTGGACAGAAGCTCCGGATTTCGCAAACGGATGCTGCGCTGGAATTCGTCGCTCCAGTCGATGAGGACGTAGTGGTCGCCACCGGCGCTCGGAGCGGGGCGAACCCTCACAAGGACCAAATCCTCTTCCAGCAGCAGGCGCACCGCGAGGCCCGGCACGGCGCGCGGCGAATAGAGGACCGCGAGATCGAGCGTCCCGTCGCGAAGGCGCTGGAGCAGATCGTCCGCCAACCCGACCTCGCACCGCAGGGCGATGTCTTCGGCATTCCGCCGCATCCAGGGAATCCAACGGTTCAGCATCCGGTTCCACAGACCGGCCTCGCTGCCGATGCGCAGCAGGGCGCGATGCCCGATGGGAAGCGCGGCCTCCTGCCGGGCCTGCTCCCAGAGGCGGAGCATGGCGATGGCATGACGCTGGAACCGGATCCCGGCCGCAGTGAGCATCGCGCCGTTCTTGTTGCGCACAAACAGCTGGCAACCCAGCTGATCCTCCAATTGCCGGATGCGCGTGCTGACCGTCGATTGCGTGACGTGCAGCCGCTCCGCCGCCGCGACGAAGCTTCCAGCCGTGGCCGCTTCAAGGAAAGTGCGGGCCGTTTCCATGTCCATGCGACGTCCCCCACGAGAAATTGTATCGGATAATGCGATGCAATCCATCGAATAAATTCGCTTTTGCTATGTGTAGGCGCGACCTAGGCTCTGTGCAACCGTGTTACGAGCCGTCGGGCATGGCGCCTGTGATCCTCCCATTCCAGAACGGGACTGGAGTCCGCGCGCCCTGCGCCGGGCGGCCCCGACCGGGCATCGCCGACCGGGCCGCTATGACGTCGGCCGTCCGGCCGCTCCCGCCGTGCGACGTCGACAGGGTCTTGCGCATGACCGATCTCGCGATCAGCACCACGCTATCCATACCCGGGGCCGGACGGACGGACGGCGACGCGGCCTCGTACGACGCCGGAGACGCCGCGGTGCGGATGTTCATCCGGGCATCCCTGTTCTGGTGTGTGGCCGGGCTGGCAATGGGCCTGTGGGTTGCCCTTCTGCTGGTCGCTCCGACGCTCAACCTCGGGCTGGAATGGACCAGCTTCGGCCGCGTCCGGCCGATCCACACCACTCTGATCGTCTATGCCTTCACCGGGAACGCGCTGATCGGCTCGTCCTTCTTCGTGGCGCAACGGACCTGCCGAACCGCCCTATGGGGAAGCCGTGAACTGCACCAGCTGCTGTTCGGGTGCTATCAGATATTCGTCCTCCTGGCGGTGTCCGGCTACGTGATGGGCGCCACCCAGAGCAAGGAGTACGCGGAGTTCGAGTGGTACACCGACCTGTTCCTGCTCGGTGTGTGGCTGCTCTACGCGACGATCCTGGTCCGGACGATCCTGCAGCGGCGGGAGAGGCACATCTATGTGGCCCTGTGGTTCTACCTGTCCTTCGTCATCGTCGTCGGCATGGTGCACACGCTGAACAATCTGGCCGTGCCCGTCTCCTTTACCGGAGCGAAGAGCTACCCGTTGCTGTCCGGCGTGCAGGACGCGATGGTGCAGTGGTGGTTCGGGCACAACATCGTCGGCTTCTTCCTGACCGCCGGTGTCGTCGGCATGATGTATTATTTCGTGCCGAAACAGGCGGAGCGGCCGGTCTATTCGTACCGCCTGTCGATCGTGCACTTCTGGTCGCTGGTGTTCATCTACATCTGGGCCGGCCCGCACCACCTGCACTACACGGCCCTGCCGGACTGGGCGCAGACGCTGGGCATGACCTTCTCGATCATGCTGTGGATGCCGTCCTGGGGCGGCATGATCAACGGCATCATGACCCTGTCGGGTGCCTGGGACAAGCTGCGCACCGACCCGGTCCTGCGCTTCCTCGTGACGTCGGTGGCCTTCTACGGCATGTCGACCTTCGAGGGTCCGCTGATGGCCATCAAGCCGGTGAACGCCCTGTCGCATTACACCGACTGGACGGTCGGCCATGTGCATTCCGGCGCGCTCGGCTGGGTAGCCTTCATGGTGTTCGGCTCCCTCTACCACCTCGTCCCGCGGCTCTGGGGGCGGGAGCGCCTGTACTCCGTGGCGCTGGTCAGCCTGCATTTCTGGACGGCGAGCGTGGGCATTCTGCTCTACATCGCCGCCATGTGGGTGTCGGGCATCATGCAGGGCCTGATGTGGCGCGCCTACGACACCCTTGGCTTTCTCCAATATTCGTTCGTCGAGACGGTCACGGCCACTCACCCCTTCCATGTCATCCGCGCAGCCGGCGGCGCCCTGTTTCTCGCGGGCGCGCTCATGATGGTCTACAACCTGGTGCGCACCATGCGTGGCGATGTGGCGAGCGAGCCCGGACGGACAAGCCGCGCCGCGAACCTTCGGGCGGCGGCGCGCTGACGCGCGCCATCGGGACAGGCCAGGAGCGGCCGAACAGCCGGACCACGGCACGCAGCAAAGGATGCCGAGCATGGACAATGGGAAATCCCCGCAGACGATCGCCGCCGCCAACGGCATCGGGAGCGACGCGCAGTACGGCGCGGTGACGCCGCCGATCCACCTGTCGACCACCTACCGGTTTCCCGGCTTTGAGAAGCCCGGACCATACGATTACTCGCGAACGGCCAACCCTACGCGCGATCTGCTCGCCGATACCCTCGCCCAACTGGAGGGCGGCGCCGGTGCGGTGGTCACGGCCACCGGCATGGCTGCCGTCAGCCTGCTGCTGGCGACGCTTGACCCTGGCGATCTGGTGATCGCTCCACACGATTGCTACGGCGGAACCCATCGCCTGCTTTCGATGCGAGCGGGGAAGGGGCATTTCGAGGTGGCGTTCGTCGATCTGAACGAGGCGGCAGGTTTCGCCGAGGCTCTTCGACGCGGCCCGGCCCTCATCCTGATCGAAACACCGAGCAATCCGTTGATGCGCATCACCGACATCGCCAAGCTGGCCGAACAGGGCAAGGCGGCGGGAGCCAAAGTCGCCGTCGACAACACCTTCCTTTCGCCCGCGCTCCAGCGCCCCCTGGCGCTTGGGGCCGACTTCGTCATCCATTCAACGACCAAGTACCTCAACGGCCATTCCGATGTCGTGGGGGGAGCTGTCATTGCCGCGCACACGCAGGATCTGAACCACCTCAAGGATTGGGCGAACGCAATGGGCCTCACAGGGTCGCCCTTCGACGCGTACCTGACGTTGCGTGGCTTGAGAACGCTGTTCCCACGGCTGGAGCACCAGCAGCGCACCGCCTTTGCGGTGGCCGGTTTTCTCGATCGTCATCCGTGCGTGGAGACCGTGCATTATCCAGGCCTGCCGTCTCACCCCGGCCGCGCCATCGCGGAGCGCCAGCAACGCGGTTTCGGCGCCATGCTGAGTTTCAACATCAAAGGTGGAGCGGACGGCGCACGCCGTTTCGTGGAAGCGGTGAAGGTGTTCACGCTCGCCGAGTCACTTGGCGGCATCGAAAGCCTCGTCGCTCATCCGGCGACGATGACGCACGCGAGCATGGGGATCGAGGCGCGGCGAGCGGCGGGCATCGACGACAGCCTGTTGCGCTTGTCCATCGGATTGGAGGGGGAAGGTGACTTGCTCACAGATTTGGATCAAGCCCTGCGGACGGTCGCTCCGCTGCTTGGTCGCAGTTCCATGTAATCGCAAGGTTGGGCTCTGTTGCAGCGTTTTCGCCATAGCGGAAACCGTGAAAACCCTGGCCTCTATGGGTGGGTTGGGGGAAGGCGATGCGGCCTGAACCGCTACGGATGTCCTGAAAGTCATTTGGACCGCGTAACGCCAGACGGCCCGAGGATACTGACAACGGTGGATCAGCGGAGCCTCAGGGACCGGTGCGGCCGTGGGCCACACGGAACCAGTGCTCTGCGTGCCGACGGCAGGTTTCGGCTTCAACGGAATCGTCGGATCGCTCGGCGTCGCCGGCGCGGGCGAGCCACTGGACGTGCTTCTGCTGGGCGGATCCGTTCACCTTTGGATGCGCTCGCGCCGGGGCTCCCGTCACGGCTTGCCGTTGGATTGCTTTTCCGAACCGTGGCTGCCCCAGGCGGTGGTCGGCCGATACCGCCGGCCCTGTGCCTCGCACCAGGTGCAGCTCGGCACCAGAGCGCTCAGCTCGACTTTGCTCAATTGCGCCGGAAAGCAAGCGGCCTGAAAGAGGCGGTTGAGCCCAGCGCCGAGGAGTTTCGCGCTCTCCCCGCCCAGCGTTGACGGCGAGAAAGTCGTCTCGCTCCAGAGCCGGAAGCGGACCGCGGCCAGGGCGCCCGCTTCGACGCGGACTTGAAGGAGCGTGGCTACTTCGCACTTGGTGGCCAGATCATCGACGCCTCCATCGTGGAAACGCCCCGGCCGCGGCTGGCCTGGGAGGAGAAGCGCCGGATCCGTGACGGTGAAGACCCCACCCTGGCCGCCGGCCAAGGCGCGCCAGAAGGACACGCAGGCGCGCTGGGCGGTGAAACGAGGGCGGGTCGAGGCGAAGCCGGGGCCGACGCTCGACGGGTCCGAAGTGCGCCTCGTGGAGGGGCTTCCGATCGCGGCCTTCGGCGCCAAGTCGCACATCACCATCGACCGCCGGTTCCACCTGATCCGGCGCTTCATCGTCACCGACGCGGCGCGGCGCGACGGCGCCCGACTGCCGGGCCTGCTCGATCCCGACTCCTTCGACAGCCGGGTGTGGGCGGACGGCGCCTGCCGCTCGAAGGCCAACGAAGCGGCCATCGTGGCGGGCCGCCGCCGCAGGGTGCATTTCCGCAAGCCGAAGGGCCGGCCGATGCCGGGGCTGCTTACGGTCCGCTGGTTTCTTTATTCTTCTTCGCTTGATCCTTCTTCGCTTGATCGTGATGCCACTTGATGGCGAAGAACATGCCCGTTCCTAACACGATAATCTTGAACGGAAAGAAGACTAGAGGGAACCAATCATACATTTTGAACATCTCCAAGCTATGACACTATCTATCGTCAGGGGAACCTGACGCCAGTCAGGTCGAGCGCGAGTCTTTGTCTGAGGGTAGGGTCACAGGCGACTGGGTTGGCGCGGCTGTTACGAAACGGGCTTCCTCTGCCTTGTAGAAGTGCTGGCTGGCCACCAGCCAACCCGTCAACGGCCGCAAGGGCAGAACACAGATCAGCAACAGGAACGGCAGGGTCGTGACGAGGTGCACCCAGTAAGGGGGCTCAAACTGTGCCTCGATCCAGAGCGCCAGGATGACCGCGGGAATGCAGACGGAGCAGATGACGGAGAAGGCGGGGCCGTCAGCCGGATCGGCGTAGGAGTAGTCCAAGCCACAGACCTCGCAGTGCGGGCGCAGCCTCAGGAAGCCGCTGAACCGATGACTCTGGCCGCAGCGTGGGCAGCGACCACGCAGGCCGGTGCTGAGAGGGGGAAGAGGCGGCCATTCCTGTTCGGATGACATCGCGTGTTCCTTCGGGAGGCAATGGCAAGCAATGCCTGCATGCAATGTATGTTCGTATGCTCCGGTGAGACCGACAGTGTCAACTTGAATGCATCCAATATGCCTTTGGAATTCATACGGCCATGGAAGACATGACAGGTGCCTCGGCCAGAAGGTTGGCCACTTGCCGCAATGTCTCGCGCAGGCCCTGGCGGTTCTTCGGAGCGCCGAGCGCGACACGGACAGGGGTGTTGCGCTCGGGCAGTGTCGGTGTCGGTGTTGATAAGTGCGGTGGTTACCCGCCCGCGACGTCGAGGCGTTTCCATTCAGCAACGAGATCGCGCGCCACGGCGCCGACGTCGCGGGCGGTACGTCCCGGCTTGTAAAGAGTGGTGCCGAAGCCGAAGCCATCGGCTCCGGCGGCGCGGTACTCGGCCATGTCGTTGAGGCCGACGCCGCCGAATGCCAGAAGCCGGCTTCCCAGCGGAAGCACCGCTCGGACATCCGTGAGGTAGGCGGCGCCAAGGCGGGCCGCCGGAAAGATCTTCAGCACGCGCGCGCCGTGGCGCGAAGCGACCAGCGCTTCCGTGGGCGTCAGGCAACCGATCACCGGGACGCGGTCGGCGCGGACGGCGGCGTCGATTACCGCGGGCTCGGTGTTTGGGGTGACGATCATCTCGCCACCAACCGCGTTTACACGCTCTACGTCCGCAGCGGTCAAAACGGTGCCCGCTCCGATGCACACCCCGGGAAACCGCCGCGCGGCAAGTTTGCCGATGCTGATCAAGGCATCGGGTGAGTTGAGCGGGATTTCGATGAGCGTGACCCCAGCCTCGACCACCGCGTCGAACACCGGTTCCGCTTCCTCAGGCGTTATGCCCCGCAGCACGGCGATCAGCGGCATCGCCTTGAAGGCCTGTTCAAACGCTTGCGCGATGTCCTTCATGATCCTCATCACTCCTAAAAAAAGCCGCGTCGGCTGCACTGGTCTGACTCCGCGAGTCTCAACGCGGCGGTTGCGTTGCTGCTTCAGATGACCACACCGGCCAGAGCCGGACTCTGGTCGAGCGCTTCCGCAAGGATGTCCAGGACACGCTGCGTGTCGGCGCGGTTGGCTGGTGCCCCCAAGCAGATGCGCAGCGCTTCTGGAACCGGCTCGGCAACGGCAAAGGTGTCGCTGACCACGGTCGCGATGCCGCGGGTGCGCAGGTGTGCCGCAAACTCGCCGCGCGTCCACGCCGCGGGCAGGCGGAGCCACAGATGGAAGCCTTCGGGGTGCGCCGCATAGCTTCCTGGCGGAAGTGTGGCTTTTGCCATGTGCTGACGGGCCACCGCTTCCGCACGAACAGCGCCGAGCAGTCGATCGGCGGTTCCATCGCTGATCCACCGGGTGGCGATCATCGCCAAGATGGGCGGCGTGGCCAGCATCGTCGCCCGTTGCGCTCCAATCACCCGCATTGCTTGCCGGGCGTCGGGAGCGGCGATGTAGGTGATGCGCAGCCCGGGGGCGACGCATTTGGCAAGGCCGGCCACGTGGTAGGTCAATTCAGGCGCGAGGGCGGCGATGGGCGGCATGCCGATCTCCGGAAGAACACCATAGATGTCGTCCTCGATGATCGGCACGTTGTGTTCACGCGCAACGGCCACGATCGCCTGCCGCCGTTCCAAGGACATCGTCGCCGTGGTCGGATTGTGCAGCGTCGGCGTGCAGTACAGGACCCTTGGGGCATGCGCGGAGAACGCCGCTTTCAGCGCTTCCGGATCGAGCCCCTGGTCGTCCATGGCCACGCCGATCACCCGTAGGCCGATTTGTTGCGCGAGCGCCTTGAAGCCCGGATAGGTCAGAGCTTCCGCACACACGGTGTCACCGGAGCGTGCCAACGCGGTCAACAGGCAGAGCAGCGCGCTTTGCGTGCCGGGGCAGAGGACGATGCGATCCCCGGACAGATCCGGCAGACGCCGGCCAAGCCATCGGACCCCCGCATCGCGATCCCTTAGGCTCGCTCCCACATCGGGATAGCGCAAAACCGTCCGTGGGTCGGCCTGCAAGATCGCCTCGGCCATGCCTTGGCGGACGCTTTCCAACAACTCCGGCGAGTCCGGCAGCGGCGGCTGGTTCATCGTCATATCGACGAAGACGCCGAAGGCATTGGCGCTGCGTTCAGCACGCGCCGGCACGGGCGCCGACGGGCGGACAAAGGTCCCCAGCCCGACACGGGCGTCGAGCAAACCGCGGTGCCCGGCTTCCTTGTAAGCGCGGGTGACGGTGGTCAAGTCAAGGCCCAAATGCTCGGCAAGAGCACGCTGTGGTGGCAACCGCTGGCCGGGCGCAAGGCGGCCGCTGCGAATGTCGTCCGCGATCGCGTCGGCGATGGCCAAGTAGACGGGCTTGTCCTTGGTCCTGATTTCGGGCGCCCAATCCTTGTGTTCCGCGTGCATGATCTTCCTTATGGGCCGTGTGGCGTACAGCTCTGACATCCAACGGCACCCTACGACGGTCGAGCGACGTCCACGCAAGAAGGCTTCCAACGGCCCAGGGGAACGCGGTTCGGGGCTCCATGCGGAAGCGGTGCGGCACCTGGTACCCTAGTCTACACAAGCGGAACAAGCCGATCGGGCCGTGATGACGCGAGCCACCAAGTGGCATCCGCAGCAGCCGTCAGCCTCTTACCGGGTCAAGCGCACCAGGATCGCCAAGTTGATCCATGCCGCGACCACGATGATGAAGACAGCCACGTCCGGGCTTGCGAGCAGGACGCCGACGTACCCGACCACACCCACCAGCAAAAGGACTAGCGCCCGGAGCGTTACCCGGTGATCTTCCATGACTGTTTCTCCGTTGTGCGCCTGATAATCGCCTTGGGCGTCGGAGGCGCAAAGTGGCTCTGCCCGCTGGAGGTCGCTGAGTTTTGTTGGTGCCGGATCACTTTTCCGTGCTTTGCGCCAGACGCCCTTCTGCAGCTTTGTGCACGTATTGCGAACTCACGATCCACCCCTTGAAAGGCGGCAAAAGGGCCAAGCAACCGCCCAGCAGCATCGGCAGGGTGGTGATGAAATGCACCCAAACGGACGGTTCGTATTGGATTTCGAGCCATCCCGCGAACGCCACCACCGGAAAGCTGACGATCGACATGACGAAGAATGCCGGGCCGTCCGCCGGGTCCGCGAAGGACAGGTCCAGACCACACGCGGTGCAGCGTGGGGCCAGTTTCAAGAAACCTTGGAAAATGCTTCCCTTTCCACAGCGCGGACACCGTCCGCAGATGCCCGTCTTGACGGGGGATAGAGCGGGGTAGTGTTGCTCGGTCATTGCGGTTCTCCTCATCGGCGACCAATGATCCGCCAAGCGCGTCTGTGCATCGTTTGGGGTGAGCAGGGGCGTCGCCGGACGCCCCCCCCCCGCGATGGCGCGGTCAGGCCGCACGCTGGCCTACCTGCAGATTCAGCGATGTCCACACGTCGAGCAGGGCGTCGACGAGGCGCGCCATCTCGGCGTCGCTGTGCAGCGGGGTGGGGGTGAAGCGCAGG
>NZ_JAUQTX010000022.1:0-41168 GCF_059803775.1 Azospirillum sp. UFLA03-27
GCGTATAATCGTCGGCAGCGTCAGATGTGTATAAGAGACAGCCCTCACCCTAACCCTCTCCCCAGAGGGGAGAGGGAACTAGGGGGTGCTCCAGCCGGAACCGCCGACGATGTTGCCCTGGCGGTCGGTGACCAGCACCTCGACCGCCACGGGGGCGCCGTCGAGCGTGTCCAGCGCCGTGCGCTGGGCCAGCGCTGCCACGCGGTCGGCCAGCGGCAGGCCGGTCTCCCTGGCGATGCTCAGGACCTGCGCGGCGGTGTTGGCGGCGCGGGCCTCGGCCACGGTGTTGGGGGCAGCGCCCAGCTCGACCATGCGGTCGGCCAGCCAGTCGAGATCGACGCTGCCGCGCTTGGAATGCAGGTCGAGCAGGCCGCGCGCCAGCTTGCCGAACTTGGCGAAGCCGCCGCACAGGGTCAGGCGCGGGATCGGGTGACGCCGCAGGTACTTCAGCGTGCCGCCCGCGAAATCCCCCATGTCGAGCAGCGCGTGCTCGGGCAGGCCGTAGCGCGCGACGACCGCCTTTTCCGAGGTGTCGCCGGTGCAGGCCGCGACGTGGCTCAGCCCCGCCGCCCGCGCCACGTCGACGCCGCGCTGGATCGAGGCGATCCAGGCCGCGCAGGAATAGGGCACGACGATCCCCGTCGTCCCCAGGATCGACAGGCCGCCGAGGATGCCCAGACGCGGGTTCATGGTGCGGCGGGCCAGCGCCTCCCCGTTCTCGACGGAGACTTCGACGACGACGTCGGGAGCCTCGCCGGCCAGCGCCGCGGCCTCCGCGACCGCTTGGCGGATCATCGCGCGGGGCACCGGGTTGATGGCCGGCTCGCCGACGGGGACCGGCAGGCCGGGACGGGTCACCGTGCCCACCCCTTCGCCTGCGCGGAAGACGACGCCCTGGCCCGGTTCGGCGCGGCTGACGCGGGCGCGGATCAACGCGCCGTGGGTGACGTCCGGGTCGTCGCCGGCGTCCTTCACCACCCCCGCCGCCGCCCAGCCGTCGCCGCGCTCCGTCCAGGCAAGCGCGAAGGCTGGCGTCTGGCCGCCGGGCAGGGTTACCGTCACCGGATCGGGGAAGTCGCCGGAGAACAGCGCCCCGCAGGCCGCCCGCGCGGCGGCGGTGGCGCAGGCGCCCGTCGTCCAGCCCCGCCGCAGCGCCTTGCCGTCGCCGCCTCCGTCGCCGTTCCTCTCTCCGCCGTCCACACCGTTTTCCGTCGCTGAGTGCTCGTCCATGACCGCAGAGCCGTCGCCCGACTCCCTTTCTCTTCCTCTGGAACTGGCCGACTTCCGGCCCGGCAGCGTGTGGCTGGCGGGGGCCGGTCCCGGCGATCCCGGCCTGCTGACCCTGCTGGCCCTGCAAGGTCTAAGGCAAGCCGACGTGATCGTCCATGACGCGCTGGTCGGCGAACGGATCATGGCGCTGGCGGCGCCCTCGGCAAGGCTGGAGTTCGCCGGGAAGCGCGGCGGCAAGCCCTCCGCCCACCAGGACGACATCACCAACCGCCTGATCGAGCTGGCGCGCGAGGGTCACCGCGTGCTCCGGCTGAAGGGCGGCGACCCCTTCGTCTTCGGGCGCGGCGGGGAGGAGGCGCAGGCCCTGGCCGAGCGGGGCATCCCCTTCCGCATCATCCCCGGCATCACGGCGGGCCTCGCCGGCCCGGCCTACGCCGGCATCCCGGCCACCCACCGCACGGCCAACCAGGCGGTGATCCTGGCGACCGGCCATTCCTGCGCCGGCGGGCCGGACTGGAAGGCCCTGGCCGCGACGGGCGCGCCGCTGATCCTCTACATGGCCTGGAAGGGCCTGCCCGGCATCGCCGCGGCGCTGATGGAGGGCGGGCGGCCCGCCGACACGCCGGTCGGCGTGGTGACCGACGCGACGACCGAGCGGCAGCGCGTGCTGGTCACCTCGCTCGGCGCCTGCGTCGCCGACCTGGAGGCGAGCGGGATGGAGCCGCCGGCCATCATCGTGATCGGCGAAGTGGTGCGGCTGCGCCCCGTGCTCGACTGGCTGCCCAAGGAGGCTCCCCATGGCTGAGGCCCCCATGTCTGAGGCTGCACCGCGCGGGCTGATCGTCGGGGCGCCGGCCTCGGGCACCGGCAAGACCACCGTCACGCTGGGACTGCTGGTCGCGCTGAAGGCGCGCGGCCTGCGCGTCGGTGCGGTGAAGGCGGGGCCGGACTACATCGACCCGGCCTTCCATCAGGCGGCGACCGGGCGGCCCAGCGTCAACCTCGACAACTGGGCGATGGGGGCGGACCTGCTGGATTCCCTGGCCCGCCGCGCCGGGGACGGCACCGACCTGCTGGTCTGCGAGGCGCTGATGGGCCTGTTCGACGGGGTGGCGGGCGTCGGGGCGACCGGCACCGGCGCCACCTCCGAACTGGCGGCGCGCACCGGCTGGCCGGTGATCCTGGTGGTCAACGCCAAGGGCCAGTCGCAATCCGCCGCCGCCCTGGTCAAGGGCTTCGCCACCTACCGCGACGATGTGCGGATCGGCGGGGTGATCCTGAACAACATCGCCAGCCCGCGCCACCTCGCCTTGGCCGGCGGCGCCATCGAGGCGCTGGGCATCCCCGTCCTCGGCTCCCTGCCCCGCACCCCCGACGTGATCCTGCCCGAACGCCATCTCGGCTTGATCCAGGCGGAGGAGACGGCAGACCTTCAGGAGCGTCTGGCGGCGCTCGGCCGCTTCATCGCGCAGCATGTCGATCTCGACCGGGTGGCCGCTCTGGCGGCCCCTTCCCACGCGCCGGAAGGACGTTATGCGCCTGCCCTGCCACCGCTGGGCCAGCGCATCGCCATCGCGCGGGACGCCGCCTTCACCTTCGTCTACCCGCATCTGCTGGAGGGCTGGCGCGCAGCGGGCGCCGAGGTGACGCATTTCTCTCCGCTGGCCGACGAGGCACCACCCGACGACGCAGACGCCGTCTATCTGCCCGGCGGCTATCCCGAACTGCACGCCGGACAACTCGCCGCCGCCGGACGCTTCCGCGACGGCATGCACCGCGTCGCCGCCCTCGGGCGCCCGGTCTACGGCGAGTGCGGCGGCTACATGACGCTGGGCGAATCGCTGGAGGACGCGGCGGGCACCACCCACCCGATGCTTGGACTGCTCGGTGTGCGGACCTCCTTCGCCAAGCGCAAGCTGCATCTGGGATACCGGCGCGCCGTCCTGCTCGGCGACACGCCGCTGGGCCGGGCGGGCACCTCGCTGCGCGGGCACGAGTTCCACTACGCCTCGATCCTCGACCGCGGAGCCGACGAACCGCTGGTCACCGCCACGGCGGCGGACGGGTCGGACCTCGGGTCGCTCGGCGGACGGCGCGGCAGCGTCTTCGCCTCGTTCTTCCACGTCATCGCGGCAGACCAATGAGCGATCACGCCTTCGCACCGGAGGAGCGGGACGCGCTCTACAAGGCGATCTTCTCGCGCCGCGACGTGCGCGGGCAGTTCGCCCCCGACCCGGTGCCGGAGGAGGTGCTGACCCGCGTGCTGACCGCCGCGCACCACGCGCCGTCGGTCGGCTTCATGCAGCCGTGGAACTTCATCGTCGTCCAGGATCCGGCGGTGAAGGCGCAGATCCACGCCGACTTCTCCCAGGCCAACGAGGAGGCCGCCGCCCTCTTCACCGGAGAGCGCAAGGCGCTCTACAGCCGCCTGAAGCTGGAAGGCATCCGCGAGGCTCCGGTCAACCTGTGCATCACCTGCGACCGCGAACGCTCCGGCCCGGTGGTGCTGGGGCGCACGCACATCCCGACCATGGACCTCTACTCCTGCGTCTGCGCGGTGCAAAATCTCTGGCTGGCCGCGCGGGCGGAAGGGCTGGGCGTCGGCTGGGTCAGCATCCTGCACGAGGACAAGCTGCGCGAGGCGCTGGGCATCCCGGAGCGGATCGTCCCGGTGGCCTATCTCTGCCTCGGCTACGTCTCCCATTTCCACGATACGCCGGAACTGGAGAAAGCCGGCTGGCGCAGCCGGCTTCCCCTTGAGGACCTCGTCTTCCGCGACCGCTGGGGCGGGACGACGTGACCGGCGGCCGTCAGGCCCCGAAGCCGCCGTCGATGGTCTGGAACGAGCCGGTGATCATGGCGCCGTGCGGGCCGGCGACGAAAGCGGTCAGTTCGGCGACCTCGCTGGCGTGGGCGTGGCGCTTGATCGCCATGAAGCCGTGCATGGCGGCGGCCATCGGGCCGTCGGCCGGATTCATGTCGCTGTGGGTCGGCCCCGGCTGGATGGCGTTGACGGTGATCCCGCGGTCCCCGAAGTCGCGCGCCAGACCGCGCACCATGCCTTGGACCGCCGCCTTGGTGAGCGCGTAGGCGGCACCACCCGCGAAGGGCATGCGGTCGCCGTTCACCGACCCGATGACGATGATGCGCCCCGGCCCGGTCATGTGGCGCGCCGCCTCGACCGCGGCGTGGTAGGGGCCGCGCACGTTGATGTCGATCATGCGGTCCACCTCGTCGGGGTCGAAGGTCAGCGGATCGCCGATCATGGCGACCCCGGCGTTGACGACCAGCACGTCCAGCGCGCCCCGCCCGGCCACCGTGGCGATCACCGCGTCGCGGTCGGCGCTGTCGGTGCGGATCGCCTCGGACCCGGTCTCGGTGGCCAGCGCCGCGGCGGCGTCCGCCGAGCCGGCGTAGGTGAAGGCGACCTGCCCGCCGCCCGCCGCGAAACGCTGGACGATGGCCTTGCCGATGCCCCGGCTGCCGCCCAGCACCAGGATGTTCTTGCCCGCGAAGTCGCTCATGATCGGTTCCTTGAATTAATGTAGTGACCGCTATATAAAATCACCAAAGGGCATCGCGCAAGGATTTTTTATAGTGGTCGCTACAAAAAAATCGGAGCCGCGCGGACGGCGGCGTTCCTTCGACGTGGACGAGGCGGTGGAAACGGCGATGCGGCTGTTCCACGCCCGCGGTTACGACGCGGTCGGTGTGGCCGAGTTGGGCGCCGAGCTGGGCATCAAGCCGCCGAGCTTCTACGCCGCCTTCGGCAGCAAGGCCGGGCTGTTCGAGCGGGCGCTGCGGCGCTACGCGGCGGGCGAGGCGAACATCTTTGCGCGGGCTCTGGCGGCGGGTGGCGACGTGGCGACGGTGATCGGGCGGACGCTGGCGCTCGCCGCGCAGCTGTATCCCGGCCAGGGTGGGACGGCGGGGTGCCTCGTGCTCGACGGGGCGCGCAACAGCGCCGACCCGGAGGCTCAGGCCCTGGCCGACGCGGCCAAGCGGGAAGGCCGCGCCGCAGTCCGCGACTTCATCGCCACCGAAGCGCCGGACCGCGCCGACGCGCTGGCCGATCTGGTGGTGGTCGCGATGATGGGGATGTCGGCCGCCGCCCGCGACGGCGCGGACCGGGAAAGGCTGGAGCGGGTGGCCGCCATGATGGACCGCGCCTTCCGCCGGGAGCTGTCGGGCGCCTGACGGGTCCTCCCTGCGGAGGATGGTACAGGATTTCCGTCACGTCTTGGTCCTTACGACTGACCGGCGGGCGGTGCAGGATCAGCGGCAGCCGGGAACCTCCCGCATCCCCACTGAGGACCAACCGCCATGTCCCCGCGTCTCGACTACCACGCAACCGCCCCTGCCGGCATGAAGGCCCTCGCCGGCGCGCATGGCTACATCGCCCAGTGCGGGCTTCCGGTCACGCTGATCGATCTCGTGTACCTGCGTGTGTCGCAAATCAACGGCTGCGCCTATTGCATCGACCTGCACAGCCGCGATCTGCTGAAGAACGGCGTCACCATGGACAAGCTGGTGCTGGTGCCGGTCTGGCATGAGGCCGAAACGCTGTTCACCGACCGCGAGCGCGCCGCGCTGCGCTGGGCGGAGACGGTGACGCGGGTGGCCGACACCGCCGTCCCGGATGCGGAGTTCCAGGCGGTGTCGGCCCAGTTCTCCGAGAAGGAGGTGGCCGACCTGACGATCGCCATC
Source organism: Azospirillum sp. UFLA03-27 (assembly GCF_059803775.1). Classification (NCBI taxonomy): domain Bacteria; kingdom Pseudomonadati; phylum Pseudomonadota; class Alphaproteobacteria; order Rhodospirillales; family Azospirillaceae; genus Azospirillum; species Azospirillum sp. UFLA03-27. The sequence goes on from NZ_JAUQTX010000022.1 coordinate 5,938, forward strand.
GGCCTGATGAACCTCTACAACCGCCTCGCCATCAGCTTCCGCACGGTTCCCGCCGCCGCCCGTTGAGCGCGTTCTTGCAGAGTCAGCCGTGCCGCTTCACCAAGTCGATCAACCGGCGGCAGTCGTCGGACAGGCGCCGTTCCTGCAGATTGGTGATGCCCAGCAGCAGGCCCCGGGGGCGAGCGGCCTCCGGGCCATCGGCGTACCAGGGCGACAGCGGCACCGGAGCGAGGCCGTCCGCCTGCGCCGCCGCGGCGATGGCGATGTCGCGGCTGCCCGGTGGCAAGACCAGCCGGACCGACAGGCTTCCCGACGCCTCCACCGCCATCGGTGACTCCGCCCCCGCGGCGTCGCCCATGGCCGCCAGAAGTGCCTGCTGGCGGACGGCGTAGAGCCGCTTCATCCGGCGCAGATGCCGGAAATAATGCCCGCTCGCCATGAAGTCGGCCACCGCCCGCTGCATCGCCGCCGCCGGGGCCGGGGACAGGCAGGCGGCGGCCTCGCCGAAGAGACCGGCCAGCCCCGGCGGCACCATCAGGAAGCCGAGCCGCAGCGCCGGGCTGATCGTCTTGCTGAAGGTGCCGGCGTGCAGCACCCGCCCATCCCGGTCGAGGGAGGCCAGCGCCGGAGCGGCCCGTCCCTTCAACTGCAGTTCGCTGAGATAGTCGTCCTCGACGATCCATGCCCCGGCTCGCGAGGCCCATTCCAGCAGGGCGAGGCGGCGCTGCAACGTCATGGTCACGCCGAGCGGCGCCTGCTGGCCGGGCGTCACCACGGCCAAGCCCGCCGTCGGCGCTCGTGCGAGTCCCGCATCCACGTCGATCCCGGCGGCGTCCGTCGGCACGGGCACCACGGTCATGCCGGCGAGGTGAAGGGCGCGGCGGGTCAGGGGAAAGCCGGGCTCCTCCATCCAGACGGTGCCGCCGTCCAGCCGCAAGGCCCGAATCACCAGGCCGAGCGCGCCGGAATAGCCCGCCGTGATGCAAATTTGCTCCGGCGTGCAGCGGATGCCGCGGGCGATGGCCAGCACGGCGGCGATCTCGCGCCGCAGATCCGGATGGCCGCGCGGATCGGGATAGCTGACCGGGGTCGCCGCCGCGGCCCGCGCCGCCCGCCCGACGATCCGGGACCACAGCGTGAAGGGAAAGGCGTCCTGCGCCGGCACACCCATCTGGAAGGGCAGCGGCGCCCGCTCGAAATTGGAAAACAGCTCCGGGAAGGACGGGTCCTGGACCGGCCCGCCGGGGGACGGCCCCGCCATGGCCCCCTCGGCCACCCGCGTCCCCGCGGCGCCCAAACCGACCGCAAGCTGTTCGTCGATCAGCCGCTCATAGGCGTCGCGCACCGTCCCACGGGACACCCCGAGCTGCACCGCCAGATCCCGCCAGGACGGCAACCGCGCCCCTCCGGCCAGCCGGCCATTGCGGATGGCGTCGCGCAAGGCGGCGTGGATTTGAGCGGACAGCGGAACCTTCGCGGTTCGGCTGAGGGCGATATCCAGAGTTTCCGGCGGCGGCAGGGCGGGCATGGGCCGCAGGATAGCGCAAGCTTGCCCATCCGCAATCCACCGCAAGCTTCCTGAATTGCCCGCCGGCAGGCACCCGGGTGTCCGGCGCGTCGTGGACAAAAAAAGGCCGGAGCAAGCGCTCCGGCCTTGAGTCTAGGGAGGAAACGCCCCGAGAATGGGCTGGCGGAGAATAGGGGCACCCCTTTCAAACTGGTATTACCAATCCGGAATGGGTGCGGTGCAGCATCCGCATAGGCCAATAATTCCCTGTGAATAGTATGGTTTTTTTTGGCCTTTCCGCTTTCCCCTATGGTGTCAGTGTGCTGTCCCGTCGTGGAACGGGGCGATTTGTCATCCTCGGTACAGCTTCACCACCGACGCGCGAACGCGCATAATCCGGCGCGGAACCGGGGGTGCGGCCCGCAGCGGCGATGGCCGTGCGGGCGCTGTATGGGGAACGACGGCATGGGATTCGGCAGGGGCGTGTGGCTGCGCCCGGTGGTCGCGCTGCTTCTCGGGATTCTGACCAACGGGATTTCGGCCGGCGAACCCGCGTGGGCGGACCCCACCCGCTTCACCATCCTCTACGCCCACAGCACGACCGAGCTGGAGGACGTGCAGGGACGCGGCGGCATTGCCCGGCTCGCCACGCTGGTCCACCAGGAACGGGCGGCAGGCGCCACCGTGCTGGTCCTGCATGGCGGGCAGGCGCTCGCCCCTTCCGTCCTGTCCTTCTACGACCAGGGGGCGCACGTCATCGACCTGCTGAACGGGGTCGGCATCGACGCCATGGCGGCGCTGAACCGGGAATTCCATCACGGTGACGATGTGCTGATGACACGCGCCTTCGAAGCGAACTTCCCCATGGTCGTCTCCAACGCGGTGGACCGCCAGACCGGCAAGCCGCTGGACGGGCTGGAGGACCGCGCGATGCTGAACGCCGGGCCGGTGCGCGTCGGGGTGCTGGCCGCGGCACCGGCGCGGACGGGAGAGATCACCCGCTCGCCGCGCACCGACTTCCTGCCGCCGGGTCCGGTGCTGGCCCGGAAGGCGAAGGACCTGCGCAACGCCGGGGCCGATCTGGTGGTGGCGCTGACCGGCGATTCCGGCGGCACCCACCGCGACGTGATCGCCTCCGGCGCCGCCGACATCGTGCTCTACCAGGACCGCGGGCGGGTGGTCGCCGTGGAATACGACGGCAAGACCCTGAACGCGACGGTCGAGCCGCAGGCCGCCTGGGTGCTGGCCCTGGACATCACCGCCGAGAAGGTGACCAAGGGCGACGCCACGCGCACGGTGTGGAGCAGCGGCGTGCGCGCCATCGACACCGCCACCGTGGCGCCGGACCCGGCGCTGGACGCGCAGGCCAAGGCCTATCGCGCGCGGCTGGACAGCATGCTGGGCATGCAGGTAGGCCGTCTGGACGCCCCCATCGACACGCGGCGCGAAGCGGTCCGCGCCAGCGAGAACGCCTTCGCCAACACCGTCGCCGATTCGCTGCGCGAGGCGATGGAGGCCGACGTGGCGCTGATCAACGGCGGCTCCTTCCGCGGCGACCGCGCCTATGCGGCGGGCACGGTGTGGACGCGCCGGGACATCCAGACCGAATTTCCCTTCCACGACACCGCCGTGCTGATCGAGGTCACCGGGCAGCAGTTGCGCGACGCGCTGGAGTTCGGCTTCTCCGGAATCGAGCAGTTGCAGGGCCGTTTCCCGCACCTGTCCAACGCCCGCGTCATCGTCGACCCGTCGCGCCCGCCCGGCCAGCGGGTGATGGCGCTGACGGTGGGCAGCAAGCCGGTGGAGCCGACGGCCCGCTTCCGGCTGGCCACCGGCAGCTACCTCGCCAACGGCGGGGACGGCTATGCGATGCTGACCACCGCCCCGCGGCTGGTGGACGACCGGGACGCCGATTTCGTCTCGACCATCCTGGCCAGCCGGATCGCCCGCACGGGCAGCTTCGCGCCGCGGCTCGACGGTCGCCTGACGGTTCAGCGGTAGCCGCGGAATGGACGCCACGCCGCCCTCCGCCGACCGCACCGATGCCACCGCGCCCCTGCGCCGGCGCCGTGGTGCGCGCGCGGGCATCGTGCTGCGCATCTCCATCGGCCTGACCATCATGACGATGCTGGTCCTGCTGGTCGGCGTCGTGTCGCTGTCCTCCTTCCAGCAGTTCCGGGGGGAGGTGTCGGTGCTGTCCACCACCACCCTGCCGAAGGTCATCACCAGCGCGGAGCTGCGCGGCTCGCTCCAGAAGCTGGTCGCCCGCCTGCCCGTCCTGGCCGGCGCGGCCACCACCCCGCAGCGCCGGGCCATCTACGACGAACTCATCAGCGAACTGGAGTTCCTGAGGAAGCTGGTGGAGCGCATGCGGGACCTCCACCAGCAAGGCGAGCCGGGCGGCGACGGCGAAAGCGACGAGTTGCGGCTTCTGGAACAGGCCCAGTCCACCCTGCTGATCCTGGCGGCGACGGTGGCCGACCTGAACGCCGAGGTCGGACGGCAGATCGAGGCCGGTGCCCGCCAAGCGGAGGCGATCCGCGCCCTGGCCCAGCTCGCCGACGCGCTGGAGCGATTGCCGGGCGCTGAACCTGGAACCGGACCGGCCACGGCGGCGCCCGGCGGGGGCGGAACGCTGGGGGCCTGGGCGGTTCGGGCGGGCGCGCTGATGGCCCGGGCCGCCGGGGCGATGCAGACGGACCACCTCAACCGGCTGCGGGTGGAGCGCCGCAACGCGGAGCACACGCTGGCCGAGCTGGGCCGCCTGGCGGCCGCCACGCCCGAGCCGGAGGGCTCCGCCATGGAGCGCATCCGGGCCGACCTCGCCGCGATCCTGGTGGCGCCGGAGGGACTGTTCGACAGCTCCGCCGAACGGCTCCAGGCGCGCAACCGCGCCCAGGCGCTGTCCGGCCAGTCGCGCGTCCTAGTGGAGACGGTGGACCGCTTCACGCTGGCCCTGTTCGACGCCATCCACGACCAATCCACCGACCGCACCGGCGATCTGGCGGCGATGATCCAGGAGCGCTCGCGCATGGTGATGGTGCTGGGCGGCGCCTCCATCCTGCTGGCCATCCTCGTCCATCTCTTCTTCCGGCGCTTCCTGACCTCGCGGCTGGTCGCGCTGAACGGCGCGGTGCTGGCCCGGCTGTCCGGCAGCGACGCGACGGTGCCGGTGGAGGGCAACGACGAGATCACCGACATCGCCGCCTCCATCCGCTACTTCATCGACGAGATCGACCGGCGCCAGATGGATCTGGCCGACAACGAGCGGCGGTTCCGCGACCTCGTCGAAGGCTCCATCCAGGGCATCATCATCCACCGCGATTTCCGTCCGCTCTACGCCAACGAGGCGTTCCTGCAGATGCTGGGGAGCAGCCTGGACCGGGCGTTGCGGGTGCGGTCGGTGCTCGACTTCATCGCGGAGGACAGCCGGCCGCTGGTCGAGGACAACTACCGGCACATCGTCGCCACCGGCCTGCCCAGCGAGCGGCGGCGGCTGCGCGCCCGCCGGCTCGACGGGTCGGAGCGCTGGATCGAGCTGACCAGCCGCCGCATCGATTGGAAGGGGGAGACCGCCGTCCAGTCCATCGTCGTGGACGTGACCCGCGAGGTCGAGGCCGAAGCGGCGCTCCGCCGGTCCCGCGATTCGGCCGAACAGGCGCTGCGCGAGTTGAAGGAGACCCAGGCCAGCCTGATCCAGGCGGAGAAGATGGCGTCGCTCGGCCAGCTCGTCGCCGGGGTGGCGCACGAGGTGAACACGCCCATCGGCATCACCATCACCGGCGCCTCGCAGCTTGCCCTGCAGTTCGAGGAGCTGACCCGGCAGCTCGCCGCCGGGGCCATCAAGAAGTCGGAGTTCCAGCGCTTCCTGGCCGACGGCGGCGAGATGGCCCGCCTGATCCTGTCCAACAGCACGCGCGCCGCCGATCTGGTGCAGAGCTTCAAGATGGTCGCGGTGGACCAGTCCAGCGACGAGCGGCGGCGGTTCGAGCTGAAAACCTACATCGGCGAGCTGTTGCGCAGCCTGCGCCCGACCTACAAGGACGTCGGCGGGCTGGACATCGTCGTGGACAGCCCCGACGAGCTGGAACTGGACGGCTATCCCGGTGCCCTGTCGCAGATTTTGACCAACCTCGTCCTCAACGCGCTGGCTCACGCCTTCACGCCGCACCATCCGGGCCGGCTGACCATTGCCGCCCGCCTGCTGCCGCAGGATCAGGTGGAGCTGACGGTGGCCGACGACGGGCTGGGCATCCCGTCGGACATCCTGCCGAAGATCTTCGACCCCTTCTTCACCACCCGCCGCGGCAACGGGGGCAGCGGGCTGGGGCTGCACATCGTCTACAACCTCGTCACCGGCACCTTGCGCGGAACCATCACCGTGCAGAGCATCCCCGGCGAAGGCGCCCGCTTCACCCTGCGCTTCCCGCGCGTCACCCCGACGGCGGGGACAAGCGTGGGAAAGGCGGAATTGGTGTGATCCGGCGTCGCTCCGGAGATCGGGGTCAGCGCACCTCGCCCTCGAACCAGTGTCGGCCCTTGCGGTCCTCGACCTCGATCACCCACACGTCGGGGTCGTAGCGGGTCTGGCGGGCGATGTAGGCGTCCGCCGTCGCCTCGTCCACCGGTTCGGCACCGGTGCCGCGCGACCAGCGCAGCCGCTCCTCGTCGCGCACCTGGACCAGCACGCTGAAGGTCCGGTCCAGCCGGTTCAGTTTCAGGATGACCGTGCCTCGGCTGGGGTCCCCCTTGCGCAGAACCATCATCGTGACGCCCTCGGCATCGGCGGCGCGGATATGCGCCATCACCCAGAGGTGAGTCGGCAGACGGTCGTCCATGGAAATCCTCGCTCCGGGAAGGTCCGGGGGCTCGCCTTCGGCAAGGCCCCGGTGTAGACAACGGGCATGGCGACACTCCTGGACGTTCTCGACGCCGCCGTCAACCACCACATGGCCGGGCGCCTCGCCGAGGCGGCGCAGGATTACCGCGTCGTGCTGGCGGTGGAGCCGGCGCAGCCGGACGCCCTGCATCTGCTCGGCGTGGCGGAGGCCCAGCGCGGCGTCCACGCCGCCGCTGCGGCGCTGATCGCCCGCTCGTTGCGGCTCCGCCCCGACGCGGCGGCTCCCTGGGGCAACCTCGGCGGCGCCCTGCGTGCGCTCGGCGCGGCGGAGCGGGCCGACGCCGCGCTGGCCCGCGCCCTGGTCCTCGACCCGGCTTCGCCCGATGCCCTGACGAACCTGGGTTCGGTGCGCCACGCCCTGGCCGACCATCCCGCCGCGCTGGCGTGGCTGGAGCGCGCCGAACGGCTGCGCCCCGGCCATCCGGACACCGCGCTCAACCGCGGCGTCGTGCTGCGCGACGCGCGACGCTTCGCGGAGTCCGACGCCTGCCTGGACGCCCTGCTGGCCTCCCGGCCCGACCACGCCGACGCGCATCTGGCGCGCGCGGTCAGCCGGCTGGTGCGGGGCGACCTGCGCGCCGGATGGGACGAATTCGAGTGGCGCCCGCGTCGCCTGCCCGCCCCGCCCTGGGCCGGAGAGCCGCTGGAGGGTCGGCGCATCCTGCTGCACGCCGAGCAGGGATTCGGTGACACCATCCAGTTCGCCCGCTACGCCCCGCTGGTGGCGCGCGCCGGCGGCCGGGTGGTCCTGGACGTGCATCCGTTGCAGTTCCGTCTGCTGCGCTCGCTGGGACCGGAGATCCAGGTGCTGGTGCGCGGCCCCGCCCCAGCGCCACACGACCTGCACTGCCCACTGATGAGCCTGCCGCGCGCCTTCGGCACCGATCTGGCGAGCGTCCCCGCCCCTCCCGCCTACCTCGCCGCCGAGGCGGACGAAGTGGCGCGCTGGGGCCGCCGGATCGCCGAAGTTGATACGGGGGCGGGGTCCGGACCACGCGTCGGCCTCGTCTGGGCGGGCAACCCGAACCACCGCAACGACCGCAACCGCTCCATCCCCGTCGAGCGGCTGGCCCCGCTGCTCGACGCGCCGGGCCTCCGTCTGTTCAGCCTGCAGACCGGCGATGCCAAAGCGGCCCGCCCCGTCGCCCTGCCCGACCTGACCGCGGGCATCCGCGACTTCGCCGACAGCGCGGCCATCCTGGCCAATCTGGACCTCGTCATCGCGGTCGACACGGCGACCATCCATCTGGCGGGCGCGCTCGGCGTGCCGGCGTGGCTGCTGCTGCCCTACGCGCCGGATTGGCGCTGGCTGCTCGACCGCGCGGACAGCCCCTGGTACCCCTCGCTGCGCCTGTTCCGCCAGCCCAGCCCCGGCGACTGGGACAGTGTCCTGCGCGCCGTCGCCGCGGCGTTGGAGCGGTTCACCGCCGCTCAGTTGGCGCCGCAGAAGCAGTTGTAGGGATCGTCCCCGCTCCAGGCCGGACGGGTGGACGAGAGAGGGCTTGCAACGGGCAACGCCGGCATCTCCGCCGCCAGCAGGGTGGCGTTGAAGGTGGCCACATCGAAGGACTGCGGGTCCGGAAGATCGAAGCGGAGCGGCGCGCCGCTCAGCGCGTGCCCCAGAAGGGCAGCCCCCAGCAACGGTATCAGAAATTGCTCCACACGGTCCAAGCCGCCCTCCCCCGGCGGCCTCACCGCCGGCGTGTGTCCCGTTTGCTCTCCTCCCTTCTACCGCAGCCCCGGTCCGGCCACGCCCTGTCCTTAGGTCATATCGATCGGACGGGAGCTTTCTTCCCTCCCCCGCACAGGCAGCTAGGCCAATTTTTCCCAGCGCGCGGCAAAAAGGGGTCCGGCATGGTCGCTCCGGAGGCTTGTTCATACAAATCAGTGCGTTAGGGAAGAGCCGGAAGTTGGCATCGTCCTTGCTTACCCGAATGGCAACGATTTTTGCCCTTCCGTTTGGAGATCCCTGGCCATGAGCATCTTCGGTTCGATGACCACCGCCGTCCTCGGCCTGAGCGCGCAGTCGAAGGCCCTCGGTCACATCTCTGACAACATCGCCAACGCCTCGACGGTCGGCTACAAGCGGGTCAACACGGCGTTCGAAACACTGGTGCTCCAGTCCAACGAGCGGTTGCACGCGCCGGGCGGCGTGACGGCGGCGCCGGTCTTCATGAACAACATCCAGGGCAACCTGACCCAGGTGCAGAGCCCGACCAACGCCGCCATCCAGGGCCAGGGCTTCTTCAGCGTGTCCAAGCTCAGCCGCGGCCTGACCGGCCCCGGCCAGCAGGGCGAGACGGTGCAGACCCAGACCGGCACGCTGAACGCCGACAACGTCTATTACACCCGCGTCGGCGACTTCGAACTGGACAAGAACCGCTATCTGGTGAACAGCGCCGGCTTCGCGCTGAACGGCTGGATCGTCGACGACGTGACCGGCCAGTTGAAGAAGGACGTGGTGCAGCCGCTCCAGGTCAACACCCTGACCGACAAGCCGCAGTCGACCAACAGCATCACGTTGGGCGCCAACCTGCCGGCCACCCCGACGCCGGGCGTGCCGATCCCGTCCTCCAGCATCCAGGTCTACGACACCCAGGGCAACGCCCGGACCATCCAGTTCAACTGGCGCCAGGACGCCGCCAACGCGTGGCGCCTGGGCATCGACGCGCCGGGAAGCTCGTCGCAGCCGGTCGCCGGCTCCTTCACCGGCGGCGCCGCCTCCATGGCGGCGGGCAGCCAAGTGTCCGGCGTGACCCCGGTGGCCCAGGTCAGCCAGGTGCTGGTCAACGGCACGATCTCCGTCCCGTCCTCGTCGGTCACGGTCAGTGGCCGCACCAACTATTATCCGGACGGCACGTCGCAGGACAACATCCGGGTCGGCGACACCTACAGCCTGACCATCAACGGCTCGACCGTCACGGTCGCGGTGACCGCCGCGAACATCGCTAGCTTCCCGAACTTCTCGGACGTGGCGAACGCACTGGCCAGCGCGGTCAACGGAATGGTGCCGGCCCCCTACAACGCCGAGATCGACAGCAGCGACCCGCGCAAGATCCTGGTGAAAAAGCTGGACGGTTCTCCAGTTGAGGTCAGCGGCAGCTTCTCGAACGCAGCGCCGCAGCTCAGCACGGTCAGCGGTCCCTCGACCAACCTGACAGGCTCGGTCAGCGGCGACCAACGCAGCACCTTCACCTTCTCCACCGCCGCGATCGACGTGGGCGACGAGTTCCGCATCACCGTGGCGGGCAAGGAGTTCAAGACGCGCGTCACCTCGGCCAACATCGGCGCGCTGGGCAACATCAACGGCGTAGTCGCCGATCTGGCAAGCCAGATCAACGGCGCCGTACCGCCGCTGGGCATCAACGCCCTGATCGGCACGGCCACAGTCCCGGCAGGCACGGCCAACCAGCTCGTGCTGGACGGCACGGTCGCAACGCAGACCTTCACGGCCACCTATGGCGTGACCAACGCGGACAGCCGCAAGAACAACATCACGACCTCCAGCCCGGTGGACTACACGGCGGCCACGATGACCCCCATCCAGGTCGCCACCGCCGCTCTGCCCGAGATCACCCAGGTTACCTTTCCCACGGCGGCGACCCTGAAAGTGCCGGACCAGTACATCGTCAACGTGCTGGGCACCGAGTTCAAGACCACGGTCTCCTACTCCAACATCAACGCGCTGAGCGACATGAAGGGCGTCGTCAACGATCTGATGACGCAGATCAACAACGCCGGCCTTGCCGTGGGCGCCACGGTCAACGCCGCAGGTGATCTGGTCCTGACCGGTACGACGAACGGCACGGCCCTGAACGTCAGCGGCAACAAGCTGGACGTCACCGCCACCGACAACGTGCGGGTGGGCGACAGCTACACCGTGCGGGTGGACGGCGTACCCTACGCGGTCTCGGTGACCGCCGACAACATCCTGACCATGGGGACCTACGGCGGCATCGCCAACGCGCTGGCCGCCCAGATCAACTCCGCCCGGCCGCAGGCGCCGGTCATCGCGTCGGTGGTGAATTCGCAGCTTCAGGTCACCGCCCGCAACCCCGGCACGCCCTTCAAGATCGACCAGGAATACACCTCGGGCGCGGCCTCCAACAATCAGGTGAACGGCCCGACGATCAGCGCGCCGACGGACTCGCGCGGCCAGCGCCAGGAATTCTCCTACCCGCAGACGCAGATCGACATCGGCGACGTCTATTCGGTGTCGATCGACGGCACGCCGATCTCGGTGAAGGTGGACAAGTCCAACTACGGCAACTTCCAGGACATCAACGGCGTCCTTCAGGAATTGGCCAACCGCGTCAACGCCGCCAACCTGAACGTCGTCGCCACCTCGACCGGCGGCCGGCTGACCCTCACCCACAACACCTCGACCACCGGCAAGTTCGAGGCGAAGGCGAGCATCCAGAACGCCACCGGCAGCTCCGGCACGCTGACCGCCTCGACCACCACCTCCAACGTGGCGGGGGTGCGGCAGTCGGAATCGGTGACCCTGACCGGCACGCCGGGCGACAAGGACGCCGAATACACGGTCATCGTCAACGGCTCGCCGATCACCTACCGGACGACGGGCGAGGAAACCTCGATGGAGACCATCGCGGCCAGCCTCGCCAATCTGGTGAACAAGAACACCTCCCTGCCGGTGACCGCCAGCGCCGAGGGCAGCGTGCTGAAGCTCGTCGCCAAGTCGGCGAGCGGCACCGCCGCCGACCAGTTCACGCTGGAAACCGCCGCCCAGGCCGGCACCACCCCCGCGCACGTCCTGCTGAACTTCGGCACCGATCCCGGCAACGTCGGCACCATCACCAGCGTCAGCACGGCCAAGGTCGGCACCGGCACGGCGGTGACCTCCGCCAACCAGGGGTTGGGGGCGGACGCCAACGTGACCTTCACGGTGGATTACGGCTTCGGCCCGCAGCAGATCACGCTGAACCTCGGCCAGATCGGCAAGTCCGGCGGCGTCACCCAGTTCGCCGGCAGCGAGATCAACGTGCGCGAGCTGGTGCAGGACGGCGCCTCGCGCGGGCAGTACAAGGAGGTGGTCTACGGCGACAACGGCGACGTGATCGTGAATTACGACAACGGCCGCAGCCGCACCATCGGGCGCATCCCGGTGGTCACCTTCAACAGCCCCAACGCGCTGCAGCGCGAGGCGGGCGGCGTCTACATCGAGACGGACGAAGGCGGCCGGCCGAACTTCAACGACCCCGACACCAACGGCGCCGGGGCGGTGGTCGCGAACAGCGTGGAATCCTCCAACGTGGACATCGCGGACGAGTTCACCAAGCTGATCGTCACCCAGCGCACCTACTCCGCCAACACCAAGATCGTCACGACCTCCGACGAGATGCTTCAGGAAGTCCTCGGGCTGAAGCGCTAGGCGCGGTCCCGATCCGGCGGGCGGCCGCGTGACCCGCGGCCCGCCCGGCCAACAGAAGACCGCTTTCCCCGTAGACGAAAGGTCCAACGGCCATGTCCCTCTTCGGCGCCCTCGGCAGCGCGACGGCCAGCCTCCGTGCGGTCCAGGCCCAGGTGAAGCTGGTCTCGGACAACGTCGCCCGCGCCGACGATCCCACCCGCACCCGGCACACCGTGTCGAACGTGCTGGATTCCAACGGGTTCGTCCTCACCTCCCAATACCGCCGCGAGGTCGATTCCGCCCTGCTCAGCCAGGTGCAGGACCTGACCGCGCGCGAGGGCTCCTCGTCCACCAAATCGTCCTACATGCAGCAGCTGGGCGACCTGCTGCGCACGACCAGCGGCAAGCCGCAGTTGAACCAGTACGCCGAGGCCTTCCAGACCGCCTGGAAGGCGGTGGAGACCTCCCCGGAAAGCGAAGTCGCGCAGTACCAGCTCATCCAGGCGGCCGACACCTTCGCGCGCGAGATCAATCGCGTGTCCCAGGGCGTGGAGGACATGGACCGCGAGATCCAGGGCGACCTCGGCCAGTCGGTCGGCGAGGTGAACCGGCTGCTGAAGGAAATCGAAAGCATCAACAACAACATCGTGTCGCTTCAGGGCTACGGCTCGGCCGGCAACGAGGTGGCCGACAAGCGCGACGGGCTGATCCGCGAGCTGAGCACCTATGTCGGCGTGCGCACGATGAACCGCCCGGACGGCCGCATCGCCGTCTTCACCCCGACGGGGCTGGCCCTGGTCGACAGCCAGGCGGCAAATCTTTCCTATGAGGGCGGCAATATCAACCTGACGGTGGGCAATCAAGTCACCAACGTCAACCAGCACCTGAAGGAGGGCAAGGTCGCCGCACTGATGAACCTGCGCGCCGACGGCTCCACCGCCAACCCGCCGCAGCCCGCCAGCGCCGACCCGACCACCGAGGTGATCCGCAAGCTGCGCTCGCAGCTCGACTCCTACGCGCAGATGTTCACCGGTTCGACCAAGCCGGGCGAGCCCACCAGCTTCCGCGACGCCTACGACCAGGCGAAGACGGTGCCGGGCGAGGAGGGCACGCAGTTCTTCATGGGCAACGACCGCTTCACCATCCACGTGAACGAGAACCTGCTGAACAACACGAAGAAACTGAAGAGCGCGGCCGTCAAGGACGTGGTGACGGCGCTGAGCGCGACGGGTCGCAGCTTCCAGTCCGACGGGCTGAAGCTGGAGGGCGCGTCCTTCAGCTCGATCACCAGCAACATCACCGGCGGCTGGATGTCCGCGGCCAAGACCGCGATGGACAAGTCCTCGTTGGACAAGGACTCCCGCCAGATCCTGGAGGAGCGCTACCACGCGACGACCGGCGTCAACATCGACGAGGAAATCGCGAATCTGCAGCAGCTCCAGACCTCCTACGCCGCGTCGGCACGGGTCATGCAAGTGGCCAACACGATGTTTGACGCGCTGGAGGCGATTGTCCGATGAGCTCCGTCACTCAAGTCAGCAGCTACGCCAAGTATCTTGGCCTGGTTCGCAACCTGACCAACGGCCAGAACAAGGTGGACACGCTCTCGGAGCAGTTGACCACCGGGAAGAAATCCACCGACCTGAACGCCTACGGGGCCGAGACGCAGAAGCTGCTCGCCCTGCGCGCCGAGCTGACCCAGCGCGAGTCCTACGTCCAGAACATCAACACCGCGTCGCCACGCGTCAAGGCGACCGACACGGTGCTGAACAGCCTGGAGAAGCTGGCCACGGATTGGCAGAGCAGCAACCTGATGCCGTTCCAGCCGGGGCCGGCCACCGTCACCTCCCCCTTCAACAGCAATCCCGACGCGCTGAAGCTGACGGTCAACGGCGACAAGTCCACCTTCACCCAGAACGCCCGCTACACCGTGACCTCCATCCCCTCGAAGGATGGCGTCAACGGCTCGTTCGACGTGACGGTGACCGACGGGCTGGGCGGCAAGACCACCCGCACCATCAATCTGAAGACCGTGCCCCCCAGCGACGGTGGCGGCTACAACTTCAAGATTGATGGCGGCCCGGGCGAAGGCGCGGTCCTGAACCTCAGCTTCGACCAGCTCACCGCGGCGTCGAGCAGCACCTTCAACGTGAGCTGGCCGCAGGCCAACGACATGCGCGACCGGGTTGAGGGCGCGCTGCGCGACATCCAGCAGCTTCTGAACGAGCAGTTCGGCGACCGCTACCTGTTCGCCGGCTCGCGCTACGGCACGGAGCCGGTCGGCGACCTGCTGGCCCAGCCGCAGTCCACCCGCGTGACGCTGAACGGGTCGATGGTCAACGCCGACGATTACTTCGAGGTGTCGATCGACGGCAAGCCCTTCGGCTATCAGGTCCAGCCGGGCGATCCGAAGACCGTCACCTTCGTGGCCAGCACGCTCAACAGCCTGATCCAGTCGGCCAACCCGAAGCTGCCGATCATCGCTGCCGCCGCCAACGGCGTCATCTCGCTGATCAGCGAGGACCCGAGCCAGAAGTTCGACGTGAAGGCGCGCGTCCAGAACTCGATGAGCGTCGACAATTCGATGACGGCGCCGACCACCACCCAGGCGGCCACCCTGCCGGCGCCCGCCGGCACCGGGCTGAAGCAGATCGACAGCTTCGCGCTGACCGGCGATGGCGTGGACATCGGCGACACCTACGAGATCAACGTCACCGTCGGCGACCCGGACGATCCCTTCAACCGGAAATACTACTCGGAACATCCGGACGAGCCCGAGGACCTGCCGCCCTATCAGCAATACACGGTCCGTTACACGGTCACGGAGAAGGACTACAACAACGGCGTCACCGACGTGTCGAAGGTGGCCGACATGCTGCGCGCCGAGTTCGGGAAGACCAGCCCGGTGCCGCCGGTGACCATCGACGCCGCCGGCAACGGATCGACCGTCCAGTTGACCAGCAACACCACGATGGACCCCAATCATCCGTCGCGCGTGCAGCAGTTCACCACCTCGGTGAGGGCGGTCAATGGCCAGATCGACAACACCATCTCGGTCGCCACCCTGCCGTCGCAGGCCGACGCCCTGACCGACCTGCCCTATGTGGACCCGCCGGACCTGCCCTTCTACGATTCGGAATACATGTCGAACCGGAAGAACAGCAAGGCGTGGGACAAGGCGGCGGTCACCATCGACGACGGCCAGACTCTGACCTACGGCGTCACCAGCGACGACCGCGCCTTCCAGAAGCTGGTCGCCGCCTTCCGCATGGCCCACGTCGCCGCGTCCAACCCCGGCAAGTACGAGGAGTACATCACCAAGTCCCGGGAACTGATGGCCCAGGCCAAGGACGAGGTGCGGTCGGTCCACTCCAAGGTGGCGTCCGACCTCGCGACGCTGGAGGAGAAGAAGACCGCCCACACCACCGCGTCGGCCACGGTGGTCGAGCGCATCGCCGGCATCGAAGGCATCGATGAGACCGAGGTGGCGGCCCGCCTGCGCACCTCCATGAACGCCCTGGAGGCCGCCTACACGGTCGCCGGTCAGCGCCAGAAGCTGTCATTGCTGAACTACATCGCCTGAGGCGGTGATGGCTCCCTCCCCTGCGACGAGGGGAGGGTACGGCCGCCAATTAAAAAAAACGGCGCCCCTCGGGGCGCCGGTTTTTTCATTTGAAGCGCGTGGATCTCAGATCGAGATCCGCAGCGACTGGCGCGGCGGCTGGCCGTCCGGAGCGGAAACCGGCGGAGCCATCGGCGCGCGCGCCGCCTGCGGAGCCGGAGCCGGAGCCGGCTGGCCTTGGGCGGGCGTGTCGGGGCGGGCGGTCAGGCCGCTGGCCACCGAACGGTTGATGCTGATGAGGGTCTCCAGCTTCGACACGTCCAGGTCGATCAGCCGGGCCATGGTCTCGCGGTCGACCAGCAGCGACAGAGCGGCGATGTTGGTCCGCACCTCCGGCGGGTGGCCGCAATCGTCCTCGGTCATCGCGGCCTGGAAAATCGTCCACAGTCGCTGGTTCAATTGCAGGGCACCGCGGAGCGTCTCTTCGTTCACGGGGCTGCGCCCGGCATCGATCAGGCGTCGCGACGCCTCCGCCAAAGCCCAGGCCTCGACATCGCGGGGATTGTCGGAGGTCGGCTTGTTCGCGTATGTCGGTGTCGGCTTCATTCCAAACCCTCGGGACAGGCCGCCGGACAGAGCAATGCTGAATCAGGTCCGGGCCAAATGGATTGTCAGCGATCCTTCAATCCTTGTCAACTTTAGGGACCTGTCTCCGGTGATTTGCAAGGATTTGTCACGACTTCGCGGCAGTCCGGCATTAGAGGGACCGGCATTGTCGTGTTCGGCGTCGCCGCTTCCAGCAGTTCTCCCGCCGCCAGTTCGACCGCTTCCACGGAAATGCCGTCCATCAGGCCGGTGGCCTGCGGATCGGCCTTCTGACGGGCCAGGAGCTCGGACCGCGGAACCCGGCTGATCACGGTGCGCGCCGCCACGCCCCAAGGGCCGTAGGTCTCGGGAAAACCCGGCCCGAAGAGGCCGACGGTCGGCGTGCCGGCGGCGGCGGCGATGTGCATCAGCCCGGAATCGTTGCCGATGTAGAGCGCCGCCCGGCGCACGCAGGCCGCCGCGGCCATCGGGTCGGTGCGCCCGGTCAGGTCGATGGCCCGTTCGCCCAGCGCCTCCAGGACCGGTCGGGCGCGTTCGCGTTCCGGACCGGCGGCGAGGACGGCGACGCGCCGGCCGGACAGCCGGCCGCCGGGTCCGGTCAGCCGCGTTGCAAGTTCGGCGAAGCGGTCCGCCGGCCATTCCTTGCCGGTCCAGTTCGCGGTCGGGCCGATCGCCAGGAACGGCTCCGCGCCGCCGGGAAGCAGCCGGTCGGCCTCCGCCTCCGCCGCCGCGTCGATCCACAGGCGGGGCGACGGCGGCGGCGACAGGCTCAACACCTGCCCGATCTCCTCCACCTTGTGGAAATGCGGGGCGCGGGCGTGGAAGAACCGGCGTTTCGCCAGCACCAGACGGCCGACCGCAGAGTTGCGCAGATCCACCACCAGATCCCAGCGCGTGCCGACGCAGGCCCGCCACAGGTCGACCCAATGCCGCGCCCAGGCCCGCTTCGGCATGGGGATCAGCCGCTCCAGCCCCGGAACGGAACGGAACAGCGGTGCCGGCAGCGGGCCGCAGGCGATGGTCAGCGCGGCGTCCGGATGCCGTTCGCTCAGATGGGCCAGCAGGCCGGTGGAGAGGACAGCATCGCCCAGCCGGTTGGAGGTGATGAACAGGATGCGCAAGAGCCGCCCCGCCTCCTCAGCCCGCCGCCGCTTCGCTGCCGGGCGGCACGCGCCGCCGCAGGTTGCGCGACAGGATCCAGGCCGCCGGCGCCAGGGCCGCCACCGGCAGAACATACATCAGCGGCACCAGCACGGTCACCTTGGCGGCGAGGCTGGACAGGCCGAGGACGGCGGACTGGATCGCCATCACGACCAGAACCGCGGTGGTCACGCGCACTGACTGGCCACGGCGGTTGAATTCGCCCGACAGCAGGCAGGCCAGCGCCACCATGGTGTAGGCCAGCGCCAGCAGGGGCGAGGACAGGCGGTGGTGCAGTTCCGCCAGCAGGTCCCGCATCATCTTCGGGTCCTCCGCCATCTGGGGCGACGGGTGCAGCAACTCGTCGGTGGAGCGTTCGCGGGCGTCCGGATAACGCTCGGCATTTGCGCTGCTCAGCACCTTCAGGTCCACGGCGTAGCGTTCGAAGAAAAGCTGGGACAGCCGGTTGGTCTTGCGGTCCAGCTCCTGCCGGTTGCCGTTGAAGACGACGAAGCGCGCGCCCTCCGACCCGGTCAGCATCACCGCCCGCTCGCCCATGATCGTCACCGGCTTCTCCGGGACCCGCCCGTCATGGATGATCACGTTGTGCAGATTGGCGTCGCTGTCGCGCTCGCGCACGAAGACGCTGAAGCGGTCGCCCACCTCGTTGAAGACGCCTTCGCGCAGGAACAGCTGCGAATAGTCGCTGCGCACGGCGTATTCCATGCGCACCAACTCCTGGTGGGCAGCGGGCGTCAGCCACAGGTTCAGCACATAGACGACCACCGTCACACCGAAGGCCAGCAGCATCGCCGGCGCCGCCAGGGCGAAGGGGCCGACGCCGGCGGCGCGCATCACCACCAGTTCGCTGTCGGTCGCCAAGCGGTTGTAGGTGAACAGCACCGCCCCGACCAGCGCCAGCGGCAGCACGATGCCGAGGAAGGTCGGCACCGTCAGGACGAGCAGCCACAGGAACACCCGCATCGGCGCCCCGGCTTCCACCACCATCTCGATCAGCCGCAAGGACTGGCTCAGCCAGATCGTCAGGGTCAGGCCGGCCGTGGAATAGAGAAGGGCGATCAGAAGATTGCGGAAGAGATAGCGTTGCAGTCGGTTCATGTGCATGCATCACGGGGGAGCCCGGCGAGAAGCTGACGGGCTCGGGCGTCCGGGTCAAGTCCTGATCTGGAAACAGACCCGGCGCACCGAACTTTTGCTCCCCGACACGCCGTCCGCCGCGTCAGGCGGTGCGCACCGCCGACAGGAACACCTCCACCTTGCTGCGCAGCCCGTCCGCCTGATCGGACAGCGATCCGGCGGCCTCCAGCACGTTGCGGGCGGCACTGCCGGTCTCGCTGGCCGCCCGGTTCACGTCGGCGATGTTGGAGGTGACGTCCTGGGTGCCGACCGCCGCCTGCTGGATGTTCCGGGCGATCTCCCGCGTCGCCGCCTGCTGCTGCTCCACCGCCGCGGCGATGGTCGAGGCGACCTCGCTGATTCGCCCGATGGTGCCCATCACGTCGCCGATCGAGGCCACCGCCCCCTCGGTCTCGCTGCGGACGGAGACGATCTTCGCGGCGATCTCGTCGGTGGCGCGGGTGGTCTGGTCGGCCAGCGCCTTCACCTCCGCCGCCACGACGGCGAAGCCTTTGCCCATCTCGCCGGCCCGCGCCGCCTCGATGGTGGCGTTCAGCGCCAGCAGCCGGGTCTGCGAGGCCACTTGGGTGATCAGGTCGATCACTGCGACGATCTCCGCCGAGGCGGAGGCGAGGCTGCGCATCGCCTGATCGGCGCGCTCGGCCTTGTGCACCGCCTCGTCGGCGATGGCCGTGCTGCTGGCGACCTGCCGCCCGATCTCCTGCACCGAGGCGGCCAGCTCCTCCGTGGCGGTGGCGACGGTCTGCACGTTGGCGCTCGCCTGCTCCGACGCGCCGGCCACGGTCACCGACTGGCGGGTGGTCTGCTCGGCCGTGGCGGCGAGCTGGCTGGCCGTCGCCTTCATCTGCACCGCGGCGGCGGAAACGGAGCCGAGCACGGCCGCCGCCTCGCGGTCGAAACGGCCGGTCAGCTCCTCGATGGCGCGGGCGCGCCGGGCGCGGACGTCCTGCTCCGCATGCTCGCGCGCGGCGGCCTCCCGCGCGGCGATCATGTTGTCCTTGAAGACCAGCACGGCCTTGGCCATCTGGCCGATCTCGTCACCCCGCCCGGTGGCCGGCACAGGGGTCGCGGAGTCGCCATCGGCCAGCCGGCGCATCGCCTCGGTCATGGCGCCCAGCGGCCGCACGATGGAGCGCGAGGTCAGCAGGATCGCCGCCGCAGCGATCAGCAGCCCCAGGGTCAGCAGAACCGCCTGGATCATCACCAGACGGTCGGCGCCCTGGATCATCCCCTCCGTGTCGGCCTGCAGCAGGGCGCGCTGGCGCGGGATCAGGCCGCTGGCGTCGTTGGAGCGGGCGTCGCCGACCAGCAGGCTCATCACCTGGTTGGCGCGCGGGATCGCGTCGTCGTTCAGCGAGTTCAGCGCCCCCATCTGGTCGCCGATGGTGCCCAGCGATTCCGCCATGTCCTGATCGCGGCGCAGATGGTCGAGCAGCGGCTTCACCGCGTCCCAGGTGGCCCGCACCTGCGGGTCGGTCCAGCGCGGCGACAGGCCGTCCATCTCCTGGCGCAGGGCGTCGATGCGGTCCCAGGCGACGTTGCGCTCCTGCTTCAGGTCCTCGCGGTTGGTCAGCAGATAGCCCTGCATGGCCGCGTTGGTCGCGGTGACGGACGCGACGATGCCCTGCCCGGCCAGCGCCGTCGGCATGCGGACATCGGCCACCAGACGGCTGAGCGTCTTCCCGTTGTCGGTCAGCAGCAGGCCGGTGCCGACCGTCACCACCAGCACCGCGATCACCGCCGCGAAGCCGATGGACAGCCGCTGGCCAATCCGCAGATTGCCGAGTGCCTTCATTCGTTCCTCCCGTGCAGCACCCTTTTCGGACGCTTGTTTTCTCGACCAGACGTTGCCGTGTCGGTCGTTGCCCTTATCTAGGAACGAATGATGGGCCAACAAACATTAAAGGAGTGTTTCCAGCAGCGAGGCCGCCTGTTGCGAACACCCGGTCAAATATCCTCGGCACCCAGGTAGGATTCGATCACCTTGGGGTTCTCTACAATTTCCGAGGGCAATCCGTCGGCGATCTTCTCTCCGTGGTCCAGAACGACCACCTGGTCGGACAGGGCCATCACGGCCCGCATCACATGCTCGATCATCAGGATCGTCATGCCCTCGCGCCGGTTCAGGTCGCGCAGCACCTCAACCATGCGGTCGACCTCGGTCGGGCGCAGGCCGGCCAGCACCTCGTCCAGCAGCAGAAGGATCGGGCGGGTGGCGAGCGCGCGGGCGACCTCCAGCCGCTTGCGGTCCGGCAGGGTCAGGCTGCGCGCCGGGCGGTTGGCCTGATCGGCCAGCCCCAGCCGGTCCAGCACCCGCCGGGCCTGGTCGCGCGCCGCCGCGACCGACCGTTCGCGGGCCAGCGCGCCGACGATCACGTTCTCCTCGACCGACAGCTGCCCGAAGGGCTTGACGATCTGGAAGGTCCGGCCGATGCCCGCCGTACAGATCTGGTTGGGCTTCAGCCCGGTGATCGGTGCGCCCTTCAGATGCACCCGCCCCTCGTCGGGCGGGAAGACCCCGGCGATCAGGTTGAAGGTGGTCGTCTTGCCGGCGCCGTTCGGGCCGATCAGCGCGACGATCCGGCCCTCCGGCACGGAGAAGCCGACGTTGGAAACGGCCTTCAGCCCGCGGAACCGCTTGGACAGGCCCTCCACCTCCAGAAGTCCCGCCATCACGCGTCCTCCCCAGGGCGGCGGACGAGGCCAAGCCGGGCGGCCAGCCACGGCCACACCCCGTCCGGGCGGTAGACGACGATCACCACCAGCGCCACCCCGTAGAACAGCTGCTTCAGGCCCGGCAGGTCGAAGCCGGTCACCTCGATCAGGAAGGTCAGCAGCTCGCCCAGCGGGGTCAGGATGAAGGCCCCGAGGATCGGCCCGATCAGCGTGCCGATGCCGCCGACGATGGCCGGCAGGATGATCTCGATGGAGCGGCCCATGGAGAAGACCTGCTCGGGGAACAGGTTGTTGAAGTAGAAGGCCTGGAACACCCCGCCCAGCGCCGTCAGGGCGGAGGACACGGCCACCGCCGCGATGCGGGCGCGGAACAGGTCGACGCCGACCGCCTCCGCCGCCTCCGGCTCCTCGCGCACGGCCAGCCACTGGTAGCCGAGGCGGCTGTGCAGCAGGACCCGCGACAGGGCCAGCGCCACCAGCACCAGCGCCAGGATCACGTAGTAGAACAGCTCCGGCGAGCCGCGCAGGTTCAGCAGGTCGTTGCCGGCATCGCCGGCCACCGGGATGAAGAAGCCGCCCGAGCCGCCGAACCACTGCAGATGGTCGAAGCCGATGCGCGCGACCTCGGCGA
The DNA here is from genome assembly GCF_059803775.1 of Azospirillum sp. UFLA03-27. NCBI lineage: Bacteria > Pseudomonadati > Pseudomonadota > Alphaproteobacteria > Rhodospirillales > Azospirillaceae > Azospirillum > Azospirillum sp. UFLA03-27. The sequence goes on from NZ_JAUQTX010000022.1 coordinate 27,489, forward strand.
AGGCGATGGTCAGCAGCGCGAAATGCACGCCGCGCACGCCGAAGCGGAAGCCCAGGAAACCGATGAAGCAACCGGCGGCTGTCGCCGCCAGCATGGCCACCCACATGCCCGCCCAGGGACCGATCCCGAAATGCACGAACAGCGCCGCGCTGGCGTAGGCCCCCAGCCCGACATAGAGCGCGTGGCCCAGCGACAGCAGGCCGGAGAAGCCCATCATCACGTTCCACGCCTGCCCGACATAGGCGAACCACAGCACCGTGGTCAGCACCGACAGGACGTAACGGTCGGCGATCATCGGCGCGCCCAGCAGCAGCGCGCCGCACAGCGCCAGAAGGACGATCCCGCGCCCGGTCACGACCGTTTCCCCAGCAGGCCCTGCGGGCGCAGCAGCAACACCACGATCAGCACACCATAGCTGAAGAGGGATTTGAGCGAGGGGTCCAGCAGGAAGCCGGCCATCGCCTCCGAAAAGCCGATCAGCATGCCGCCCAGCAGAGCGCCCGGCAGGCTGCCCAGCCCGCCGACGATGACGATGATGAAGCTCAGCAGCGTGTATTCCGGCGCAAGTTGCGGCCGGGAGTCGACCAGCAGAGTCATCAGCGCCCCGGCGATGCCCACCACCCCGGCGCCGATGCCGAAGGTGAGCGCGTAGAGCCCGTCGATGTTCAGCCCGACGACGCGGGCGCCCAGCGGGTTGTCGGCGCAGGCGCGGATGGCCTTGCCGGTGCGGCTGAAGCGGAAGAAGGCGAACAGCGCCACCGTCACCACGATCGCACCGGCCCCGGCGCGCAGCCGCACCGCGTCGAGCAGCAGCGGCCCGATCTCCACCGTGTCGAAGCTGTAGGGCACCATGACGTTGCGCGAATCCGGCCCGAACAGCATCAGCATGGCGTTCAGGATGATCGTCGCAATGCCCAGCAGCAGGATGAACTGCATGTGCTCAGGCCGCTCCACGAAGCGGTTGACCAGCCCGCGCTGGAGCAGCCAGCCGAAGGCGAACAGCACCGCCGCGACGACCGGCGCCGCCAGGATCGGGTCAAGCCCGAGAACGCCGGCCAGCAGCACGGCGCCATACATGCCAGCGACCATCATCTCGCCATGCGCGAAATTGACCACGCGCACGACGCCGAAGATGACCGACAGGCCAAGCGCCGCCAGCCCGTAGACCAGTCCGGTCAGCAGGCCCGATGCGGCGATGTTCAGGTAATAGTCAAACGGCATGCATCATTCGCCCTTGGGAGAGCCCCGGATGGCCAAGCCTGAGCGGCGTAGCAGTCCTTCGTAGTCGTGACAAGTTTCCTGTGCGGATCAGGCCGCGCTCAGCGGCGCTTTGCCTCCTCCAGACGGGCGCTCAGGGCGTCGCGCAGGCAGGCCTCCGCGGCGGCGGCGACCGCCGGGTCCTCCTCCATGCCGCGGCGGACCCAGCAGCGGGCGGTGATGCGGTCGTCGAAGCGGCGCTCCTCCTGGAGCAGCGCGTAGGCCGCAGCGTCGCGGCGCTCCGCCGGCAGGGCGGCGAGGTGGCGCTGGTGCAGCGCGCGCGCTCTCCCGTCCAGCGCGGCGAGGTCCGGCACCGTGCAGATCATCCGGCGCAGCGGCGCGCCGGCCGTGGCGCAGCGCGGATCGGCCAGGATGGGGAGCGGCGGAGGCGCAACCTTCGGAAGCGGGGACGGTGGCGGGGTGGGTGTTGGGACAGCCGCCGGAACGGTAACCGCAGTTTTGGGTTGCGGTGTTGGGACGACGGCGGGCCCGGAGACGACTCGGACGGGGGTTCCGACCGGCACCATCTCGAACAGGGCGGCGATGTCGGCGGGCAGCATGCGGAAGCAGCCGCCGCTGGCCCGGCGGCCCACCGAATCCGGCTCGTTGGTGCCGTGGATAGCGATGGCCGTCCAGCCGAGGTCGAGCGCGAACTTGCCCAGCGGGTTGGACGGCCCCGGCGGCACCGACACCGGCAACGCCGGATTCTCCCGGCGCTGGTTGGCGGTGGGGTGCCAGGTCGGGTTCCGCCGCTTGCGCAGGACCCGGCTGACGCCCAGCGGAATCGTCACGCCGGGCCGTCCGATGGCAACCGGGAAGGAGCGCGGCGGGCGGCCCTCCTCCAGCAGATGAAGCCGGCGCTCGCTCAGGCTGATGATGATTTGCCGCGCCGAAAGGGTTCCGGCGGTGGTGTCGGCATCCTGCGCGCGAACGCCGCCAGGCGAAGCGAGCGCGAGGGCAATCGCCAGGGTTGCCGTTGGGACAAGATGCCACAAGAATGTCGCGGTGCGCTGCATGGGAAAAGTTCAGCGCATCCGCCCTAAAAGCGCGTAAACATGCCGTCAGGGACCAAGCAGCAGGAACGCCGACCATGGACACCATCGAACAGACGCTGGCCGTTGCGACCGAACACCACCGCGCCGGCCGCACCACGGAGGCGGAACGCCTGTACCGCGAGGTGCTGGCGGCGTCGCCCGGCCATCCGGACGCGTTGCACCTGCTCGGCGTCGTCGCTCTGCAAGGCGGTCGTCCGGCGGAGGCGGTGGACCTGATCGGACAGGCGGTGGCCGGCGACCCGACCTCGCCCCTGCTGCACGCCAATCTCGGCCACGCCCTGCACGCCACCGGCCAGACCCGCGATGCGGCGTTGAGCTTCGCCCGCGCCCTGACCCTGCTGACCAACGAGGGCGAAGGCTGGGGCAACGTCAGCGCGCTGGCCGGGCTGATCCGTCGCTACGACGACGAGACCCGCCGCGCCGCGGCCGCCGAGGTCGACGCGGCGTACGCCATGGGCGACGTGATGCGCCGCCATTCGCTGCTGTTCCTGCTCGACGGCGACGTCGCTCATTACGAGGCGCTGACGGACGCCGTCCTGGAAGACCCGATGCGCTTCACCGTGCCATCGATCCATTACGCCTTCTGGGGCATGGCGATGCAGCTGTTCCAGGGCGCGGCTCGGTCCGGCGATGCCGGTGCCTTCCACACCGGGAACCTCACCGACTACTACCGCCTGATGGTGGACGAGACGGCGCTGCGTTTTCACCTGCGCCGCCGCATGAAGCGCGCCACGCCGCGTGGAGAGGTCAGGCGGATCGCCCTGATCACCAACCAGATGCTCGGCGCCGGGCACCAGCCCACCGCGGACGCCTTCGACTTCGCCCGCCGCCTGCAGGACGAGTTCGGGCGCGAGGTGGTCATCATCAACCCGAACGCCATGGCGATCACCGGCGAGAACGGCTTCGTCCCTGAATACGCCTACAACATCACCGAGGAGTATGAGGGGGAGCAGGTCATCGCCGCCTTCGGCGCGCAGGTCCGCATGATGTCCTTCCCACAGAAGCGCTTCGACGAGGAGAAGGTGAACGCCATCGTCGATTATGTGGACGGCTTCGATCCCGACGTCATCGTCGCCTTCGGCGGGTCCAACGTGGTGGCCGACCTGTTCTCCGGCGCGCGCCCGGTGATCTGCCTGCCGACCTCCTCCGGCCTGCCGCTGTCCATGGCCCGGCTGGTCCTGGGCTATGGCGAGGCCGACACCACCCAAGGCTGGCCGGCGGACATGGCGGAGCGTTTCCGCCCCTTCTCCTTCGGCTGGACCCTGCCGCCCACCGGGCCGGAGCGCAGCCGCGCCGATTTCGGCCTTCCCGAAGCCGGGCCGGATGGCGGACCGCTGTTCCTCGTGGTCGGCAACCGCCTGGACCAGGAGGCCGGGCCGGAGTTCCTGGCGCTGGCCGACTCGCTGCTCGACCGCCTGCCGGAGGCCCGCATCGCCGTCGCCGGCGGCGTGGAATCGCTGCCGCAGCGGATCGCCGCCCTGCGCAACGCCGACCGCGTCCACACGTTGGGCGACGTCGAGGATGTGCGGGCGCTGCACCGCCTCGCCACCGCCTATCTGAACCCGCGCCGTCAGGGCGGCGGCGGCAGCGCGGCCTTCGCGCTGGCCGACGGGGTTCCGGTGGTGACCATCGCGGCGGGTGACGTGGCGACCGTGGCCGGACCGGCCTTCACGGTGGCCGACGAGGCGGCCTTCCTGGAGCGCGCCGCCGCGCTGGCGAGCGACGCGGCCTTCCGCGACCGGCAGTCCGCCGAGGCCCGCGCCCGCTTCGCCGCGGCCGGCGACCGCCGCGCGTCGGTGGAACGGCTGCTGGCCTACGGGCTCGAAGCCCAGACGGCATAACGGCAAAGGGAGGAGACGCGGCCCCTTGTGACCGCATCTCCTCCCGCCTCACGCTCTCTCGATCAGGCGCGCTTGCCCCAGCCCGGCATCGGGAACACCGGATCCATCTCCGCCGAGCCCTTGGGCAGGACCACGGTCGGACGCAGGTTGCGGTTCTGCAGGCAGGCGGACACGAGCTGGGTGTTCTGCCCCTTCTCGTCGAAGGTGATGGCCGGGCCGACCATCATCTTGTCCTTCAGGTTGGTCTGGCGCAGCGCCTCCAGCAGGGTGGCCGGCTCCGCGGTGCCGGCGCGCTTGAAGGCGTCGGCGGCGACCAGGATCGCTTCCAGCGTGAAGGCGACGTTGAAGGCGTAGCCCTCGAAGCGGTCGTTCGGATACTGCTTCTTGAAGGCCGCCTCGACGCGCTTGGTCAGCTCCGCCTTGGGGTCGTACCAGGGCAGGTTGGTGATGGCGTAGTCGGCGTACTTGCCCAACACCTTGTAGAACTGCTCGTCATACAGGCCGGGCGAGCCGGGGGAGACGATGCCCTTTGGCTCCCAGCGCTGCTTGACCATCTCGCGCACCAGCATGATGGCGTCGTTGGCGCGGGTGGTGACGATGGCGAGTTCGGCGCCGGTCGCCTTGGCCTTGGCCACCTCGACCGCGAGGTCCTGGGCCTTCGGGTCGTAGGAGATGCTGTCGACGATGCCGAAGGGCATGTCCAGCTTGGGGAACAGGGCGTCCATCGCCTGCTTGTTCGCCATGCCGAAGGTGTCGTTGGCGTGCAGGAACACCGCCGTCTTCGGGGTGACGCCGCTGACCGCGAACAGGTCCTTCATCAGCGCCAGCCCATTGGTGACCAGCATGGTCGAGGTCGGGAAGTTGCGGAAGACGGTCTTGTAGCCCTGCTCGGTCAGGCGATCGGCGGCGGCGATGTTCATCACCAGAGGCACGCCGCGCTGTTCGCAGACCTGGGCGGCGGCGGCGGTCTGGCCGCTGTCGAAGGCGCCGACGATCACGTTGGCGCCATCGTTGATCAGCTTCTCGGCGCGCGAGCGGGCGACGTCCACGTTCGATTCGGTGTCGGCGGACAGGATCTCGACCTTGTAGCCGAGTTCAGCGAGGATGGCCGGCGCGATCTCGGCGCCGCGCTGACAGGCCTGGCCCGCCTGGGCGAGCAGGCCGGAGCGGGGCAGCAGCACGCCCACCTTCAGCGCGGCGCCCTGCGCGAAGGCCGGCGCCCGGCCGAAGGCGGCGAGCGCGCCGGCCGAGAGGGCGACCGAGGCCGCGGCGGTGCCGAACTGACGGCGGGTGAGTCCTCCCGTGGACCCATTCTTGCTGATGCGATGATCGTTCATTATCGGGTGTTTCCCTGAGGCGTGGTCCCTGAGCGGATGATTTCCCCGCAATTGCCTTTGTGTCAAAGTGGAATCCACCGGAAGGCGACACACGGACGAAACGGACCCCACCGAATGGCGACCATCGAGGAGGCGCTCGGCATCGCGCTCGACCATCTGAAGGCCGGGCGGCAGGCCGAGGCGATGGACCTGTACGGGCGAATCCTGGACGCCGATCCCGACAACCCGGACGCACTGCACCGGCTGGGCCTGCTCGCCGCGCTGGGCGGCGACCGGGAGCGCGGCATGGCGATGATCGCGCGTTCGGTGGAGCGGGACGGTGGGGACGCCGACGCGCACTTCAATCTCGGCGCCCTGCTCCATGTCGCCTGGCGGACGGAGGAGGCGATCGCCGCCTACCGCCGGGCGCTGGCGCTGCGCCCCGATTTTCCGGACGCCGAATATCACCTGAGCGAGGCCCTGCAGGCCATCGGCCGCATCGGAGAGGCGCTGGAGGTGCTGGACGCGCTGCTGGCCCGCCACCCGCATTTCGTCCCCGGCTGGCGGCAGAAGGGCGACATCGAGGCCGATCTCGGCCGCCCCGGCGCCGCGGTGTCCTTCTACGAGATGGCGCTTGCCATCGACCCGCGGGACGAAGGGGCGCGGGAGCGACTGGCCGCGCAGGCCGCTGCCTACCGCGCCCGCCGGGCGATCCTCGACGGGGCCGGGCCGGACGGGCGCCTGGACCTGCGCGACGTCACCGTCCTGGTCCCCTTCCGTGCCGACAGCGCCGACCGCAAGCGCAACCTGCGCTGGATCGTCTCCTTCCTCCTCAAGCACGCCGACACCACCGTCCTGATCGGCGAGGACAAGGCCGGGCCGAGCGACGTCGCCGACGCGCTGGGGCCGGAATTGGCCGCCCGCTGCCGGCACCTGCATCTGACCGGCAACGACTCACCCTTCACCCACAAGGCCCACCTGCTCAACCGCATGGTCGAGGCGGCGGAGACCCCCATCGTCGCCCTGCACGACACCGACGTCGTGGTCGATCCCGTGCAATACGCGCTGGCCCGCGACGCGGTGCGCGGCGGGGCGGTCATGGCCTTTCCCTACAACGGGCTGTTCTTCTGGATTCTGGGGCGGGAGGTCCACCGCTTCGGCCACACGCTATCGGCCGCGCCGCTGAACGCGGTCTGCCCGCGCTTCCCGCTGATGCACCGCGATTCGCCGGGCGGCGGCGCCTTCTTCGACCGGTCGGCGCTGCTGGCGGCGGGCGGCTACAACGAACGCTTCGTCTCCTGGGGCTATGAGGACGACGAGATCGTGGTGCGGCTGCGCCGGCTGGGCCTGCGGGTCGAGCGGGTGCCCGGGCCGCTCTACCATCTGGAGCACGCGCGGCCCGAGAACTCCACCGACCGGAACCCCTTCATCGACGCCAACAAGGCCGAGCTGGAGCGCATCCAGGCCATGGACGCCGCCGCGCTGCGCGCCGACATCGCCGCCGGCCGCCTGCGCCGGCCGCTGTTCTCCAGCGCCGGGTAGGAAGGGAGCCGGTCAGCCGGCCTTGTCCGCAGCGAACTGGTCGAACGCCTCCGTCGCCATGGCGGCGTACATCACCGACGGGCCGGCCCCCATGTAGATCGCCATGCCCAGGGTCTCCATCACCTCCTCCCGGCTGGCGCCCTGCTGGACGGCGGCCTGGGCGTGGAAGGCGACGCAAGCGTCGCAGCGCGTCGCCACGCCGATGGCCAGCGCGATCAGCTCCTTCGTCTTGGTGTCCAGCGCCTTGGCTTCCAGCGCCGCCCTGGCGATGGCGGAGAAGCCCTTCATCACCTCGGGAGCGCCGCCGCGCAGCTCCCGCACCGCGCCGGACATGTCCCTCGCCATCTGCGGCCAATCCTTCACCATGGCTCCGACTCCCTTTCTAATTTAGATATTTCTAATGTATGGAAATCACGTTGTGCCGCAAAGGGAAATGGGGAGCAACCCTGCCCTGCCCGCTGTTTCGGTGTGGCTCCCCTCACCATGCCAGCGACCGATCATGCCTCTGCGCTCCGCGCCCCCTCTCGCCGACAAGGACCCCTTCGACATCGACGAGGCGTTCCGGCGCCTGCGTCAGGCCGTGGCCGGACGCCCGAAGGCCGCGATGTTCGCGCTGCGCGACCGCGGCTACGGCAGCCCCTTCGAGCAGCTGGTCGGCAGCCTGATCTCCGCGCGGACGCGCGACGAGACGACCATCGTGGTGTGCGAGCGGCTGTTCGCGGTGGCGCGCACGCCGCAGCAGATGGTCGCCCTGACGCCGGAGGAGCTGACCCGCCTGCTTGATGGCGCGACCTTCCCCGAGCCGAAGGCCCGCGACATCCGGGCGCTGTCCCGCCGCATCATCACGGAGCACGACGGCGAGGTTCCCGATACGCCGGACGCCCTGATGGCCTTCCACGGAGTCGGCCCGAAGATCGCGGCGCTGACCCTGGCGGTCGGCTTCGGCATTCCGGCGGTGGCGGTGGACGTGCATGTGCACCGGATCGTCAACCGCTGGGGCTTCGTCGCCGCCCCGACGCCGGAGCGCACCATGGTCGCGCTGATGGAGCTGCTGCCCCGCCATTACTGGGTGGAGATCAACGAGCGGCTGGTGCCCTTCGGCAAGTGGATCTGCACCGGCGACCGCCCGCGCTGCTCGACCTGCGCCATGCTGTCCATGTGCCGGCAGGTGGGGGTGACGACCCATCGCTGAGGCGGCGCAGCCCCCAGCTGCCACACTTCGCCGCAGGTCGCGACAATCGGTTGCGATTCATCGCGATTTTTCTCCATTTTCGACACACCGCCACAGATATGCAGCCAAAGTCTTTTCAAGACCACGGCATGGAGCGCACGCGATGATCGTGAGAAACCGTTTGCCAACGGTGGCCATCCTTCGCACCGCCCTGGCCGCCGCCGCGCTCCTCGCCCTGGCCGGCGGGGCCTCCGCGCAGGACAAGCCAGCGGCGCCGGGGCCGATCGTCAAGACCCTGCTTCAGGCCACGACCACCGCGGACGGCAAGGCCTTCGCCTACCCGGACGGGAAACCTCTGGTGACGGCGCGACTGGTCGAACTGCCGCCCGGCGGTGAGATCATCCGCCACCGGCACGCTGTTTCGCCGTTCATCCACATCCTGGAGGGCGAGTTGACCATCGCCAGCGACAGCATGCCGACGCAGGTCTACAAGGCCGGCGATTCCTACATCGAGCAGGCGGCGTGGCACAGCGGCCGCAACCTGAGCGACAAGCCGGTGCGGCTGCTGTCGGTCTATCCCAGCGCGGAGGGCGTCGCCCTGTCCGAACGCCCGCAATAGACCCGTTCCCCAGGCCGGAGCGCGGCGGTTTGATTCACGTCATCGCGGGGAGCGGCGAAGCTCGGCCATGGTCGCCGCCCGCCCGTCGCCCATTCCATCAAGAGACACCGCGATGATCCTGTACGCCCTGCGCTGCGCCTGCGGCCACGAATTCGAACAGTGGTTCAAGAACATGGCCGATTACGACACCCGCAAGGCCGATGGCCTGTCCTGCCCGTCCTGCGGCGGGACCGAGGTGTCGAAGGCGATCATGGCGCCGCGCGTCGGCGCGTCCAAGCCGTCGCCCGCGCCGATGCCCGCCTGCAACCCGTCCGGCTGTGGCAACGCCATGTGTCCGATGTCGCAGATGGCCTGAGAAGACGGTGTCCTACCGCCGTCCGCGTCCGCCGCTGCTGAGCGGCGGCAGGGCGCCAGTGGTCAGCTCCTCCCGACGGCGGCCGCTGCCGAAGCTCGGCTCGCGGCGCTGGTCGCGCGGGCCGTCGTTGCGCGGCGCCGGCCGCGAGGCGTTGGCCCGCCCGCTGCGCCACCACGCGAAGCCGATGCCGAGCACCGTCGCCCCGATCACCCCCATCACCCCATAGCGGGCGCCGTTGGCGGCCCAGCCCGGCAGCATCGATCCACTGTCCGGCGCCGCCTCGACCACCGGCACCGGCTGACCGGACGGCGTGGTCGCGGTGACGCTGGCCCGCGGCGCGGCTTGCGGCACAGGCCCCTGTGAAGACGCCGTGGCGGAGGTGGCGGGGACCGACGACGCGGGGGCGCCAGACGGGCCGCCCGACGAAGAACTGCTGCTGGTCACGGGTGGGCCGGCGCTGAACTGCGCGCCGCCGCCGACGCTGCCCGTCCCGCTGTCGATCCGCTGGGTGGGAGCGGCGCGGGGCACCACCTCGCGCTGCGGCTCGCGCGGCGCTTGGCCGGGACCGCCGCCGCCGACCTTCTGCTGGGCGAGGTTCCCGACCGTCGCGGGGGCCTTGCCCTCTCGCTCGCCCATCATCTTGGCGATGGTCGCCTTGTCGAGCTGGTTGGTCACCGGCAGACCATGGGCGGCCTGATACTTGCCGAGCGCCGCCTTCGTCTCGGCGTGCATCTGGCCGTTGGCCCGCCCGCCGATGTTGTAGCCCTTGTCCTTCAGGATGGTCTGGGCCCATTGGATGTCCGCCGTCGATTGCGCCCGGACCGGAGCGCCCGCCAGCAGACCCGCCGCCAGAACCGGCACCACCACAGCCAACGCGACCGCGCGGCGCGCGCGGTGCGAACCACCCGTCATGACCATCCTCCGTCCGAAACGCCAACCGACCGTCGCCCGTCCACTATCGTGGATGCGCGATCGTGTTACCAGATTGCGGCGGATTTCCGGGCGCGATTTTTGTGCGCCTGCGTTGCGGCGGCATCAGGTCCCCTCCCCCTTGACGCCCCCGGAAGGACCGGCCCATTCCCCATCCGTTAACCGATGCGTACGCAAAAACGTGGTATAGATCCACACATGGCGCCTTGCGGGGCGCTTTGCGGGAGGCCATGGCATGGCGACCTTGAGACACGCGATCCTGGCGGGCGGCACGCTGATGCTGGCGGCTTGCGGCAGCACCCCGGCCTACCGGGAATGGACGGCAACGGAGACCACGGCGACCGCCGCCTATGATGAATGCATCGAGCAGGTGGACAACACCATGCGCCTGCGCGGCTATCCCTACCGCCCGCTGCCGGAAACGCCGCAATTCCGCTACCGCAAGGAAATCTTCGCCCTGTGCATGCGGCGCAAGGGCTACACGGCGGACGATTGAACCCCCGTCACGGCCCCGGCAGTCCGTAGCGCAGATACAGCACCCCGCCGATCAGCAGCCCGGCCAGCACGACCGCGGCGTAGAATTTTAGGGGCAGCGGCACCTTCTCCCGCCGCCGCGGCCTCTTGGCCGCGGTCCTGGCCGTGGCGGAACGGGGCGCCGCCCTCGCCGGACCGGCTTGCCGGCCCGCCCCGGCCGCTCCCCCCTGGTTCGGGTCGTGCAACTCGATGAGCTTCCAGTTAAACTCGATCCCGTCGCCGCCGGCCCCGGCGTTGTGGTCGAGCTGGATCAGGCGGAAATAGGCGCGCGGGTTCACCCGCACCATCAGGTTGAAGCGGGCGCGGGCGTGGTCGAGATCCTCCCCGACTTCCAGCGTCTTCCAGCCCTTGCCGCGCGCCTTCTGGATGGCGAAGCGCGTCGGCTGGCCGGCGGCGACAGGCGCCATGATCGCAACCTCATCCTCTTACGCCGGGTCCTTTACGCCGGGTCTCTTAAGCTGAGGTCGGAACGCCCTTCCTGCGGATCACGTCGGCGTACCAGTGGTAGCTGGCCTTGGGACGGCGCTCCAGAGTCTGGCGGTCCACCTCGATCAGGCCGAAGCGGCGCTGGTACCCCTCCGCCCACTCGAAATTGTCTAGCAGGCTCCACACGAACCAGCCCCGTAGGTCGACGCCCTCCTCCAACGCCTGATGACCGGCCAGGATGTGGCGGCGCAGGTAGCTGATGCGGTCGTTGTCCTGGACGAAGCCCTTCGGCCCGGTCTGGTCGGGATAAGCCGCCCCGTTCTCCATCACGTAGACCGGCGGGTTGCCGTACTCCTGCTTCAGCTCGATCAGGATCTCGGCGATGCCGTCGGGCTCCACCGGCCAGCCCATCCCGGTCGTCGGCGTGCCCTCCGGCGGGGAGCCGTAGCCGGTGCCGAACAGGCCCGCCGGGTCCGGCTGCTGGTGCATCCGGCTGTAGTAGTTGATTCCCAGGAAGTCGATGGGCTGGCGGATCACCTCCAGATCGCCGGCTTTGACCAGCGGGGCGAAGCCGTCGCGCAGCAGTTCCGGATACTCCCCGCGCAGCAGCGGGTCGAGGCAAGCACGGTTCCACACGGCGTCCCACATCAGCGAGGCCGCGTAATTGGCGTCCAGCCCGCCGACCGGCCAGACCGGCTGGAGCGACAGCACGGTGCCGAGCTGCCAGCCCTTGGCCCCGCCCGCCGCCCGCAGCGCCTTCAGCGCCATGCCCTGGGCGAGATTCTGGTGGTGGATCGCCTTGAAGTAATTGCCCTTGCCGATCAGTCCCGGCGCGTGCCCGCCCAGCCCGTGGCCGAAGATGGCGTGGACGGACGGCTCGTTCAGCATGGTCCAGTGCTTGGCCCGGTCGCCGATCCGCGCGGCGACGAGCTGGGCGTAGTCGGTGAACCAGCCGGCGATGTCCCGGTTCGTCCAGCCACCGCGGTCCTGAAGCGCCTGGGGCAGGTCCCAATGGTACAGGCAGGGCCAGGGCGCGATGCCCTTGGCCAGCAGCGCGTCGGTCAGCCGGTCGTAGAAGTCCAGCCCCTCGGCGTTGGCCGGGCCGGTGCCGGTCGGCTGGACGCGCGGCCAGGCGACGGAGAAGCGGTAGGCGTTCATCCCCGCCTTCGCCATCAGGTCCACATCCTCGGCGTAGCGGTTGTAATGGTCGCAGGCCACGTCGCCGGTGTCGCCGTTCGCCACCTTACCGAAAGAATGGCTGAAGCTGTCCCACACGCTGGGGCCGCGCCCGCCGGCGGTGACCGCCCCCTCGATCTGGTAGGAGGAGGTCGAGGCGCCCCAGACGAACCGGTCGGGGAAGGCGGCCAGCACTTCCGACGGCTGGGCCACCGCGGCGCGGCGCGTGGTCAGAAAGGCCCCGGCCGAGGCCGCCAGGCCGGTGGCCGCCGCCACCTTCAGGAAACTCCGCCGCCGCATACCGAATTCCTCTCGCCGTCCGGGTCGTCCGCGACAATGTAAGAAGACCGGGCGTCAGCGCAACAGGCGCCTCGCGTCGGAATGCCCGTGCAACCGGATTGGCCGGTGTAGGCGTAACCTGGACCGTGGGGTATTATGACGCCATGAACGGACTCGTCATGTTTCTGCTGATCGTGGCGCTCGGCCTCGTCGTGGCGTCGCTGTTCTCCGGGCTGTTTTTCATGGCGCGCGGCGGGCAGGGCGATTCGCGCAAATCGAACCGGGCGATGCGGATGCGCGTGGCGCTCCAGGGGGTGGCGCTGGTGCTGTTCCTGCTCGCCATCCTGACCCACGGCTGATTGAGGACACCCACAGGAATCATGGTCAAGCTGACCCGCATCTACACCCGCGGCGGGGACCGCGGCCAGACCTCGCTCGGCGACGGGCGCCGCGTGCCCAAGCACGACCCGCGCGTCACCGCCTACGGCACGGTGGACGAGGCGAACGCCGTCATCGGGCTGGTCCGCCTGCACACTGCGGACCAGCCGGAGACCGACGCCATGCTGGCGCGAATCCAGAACGACCTGTTCGATCTGGGCGCCGACCTCTGCACGCCGGAGGCGGAGAACCCGGCCTACCCGCCGCTGCGCATCCTGGAATCGCAGGTGGAACGGCTGGAGGCCGAGATCGACGCGATGAACGCCGATCTCGCCCCGCTCAACTCCTTCATCCTGCCCGGCGGCTCGCCGGCGGCGGCCCATCTGCATCTAGCCCGTACGGTCGTGCGCCGGGCCGAGCGGCTGATGACCGAGCTGGCGGACATGGAGCCGGTCAACCCGGCTGCGGTGAAATACGCCAACCGCCTGTCCGACCACCTGTTCGTGCTGAGCCGGAAACTGAACGCCAACGGAGCGTCCGACGTGCTGTGGGTTCCGGGCGCAAACCGTTGATGCAATTCCGCCTCCTTCGCGCTTGCGGCGTAGGCGGCGTTGACAGCCAAAACGTCAACTCCTATGGTCGCAGCGCTGTCACAAGCTGCCCGATTCGGCGCCAGCGGCGAAGGTGCGCCTGCATAATTCAAGAAAAGGGTGGGATATGAAGGTCCTCGTCCCGGTCAAGCGGGTGGTCGATTACAACGTCAAGATCCGCGTCAAGGCGGACGGCTCCGGCGTTGAGACC
>NZ_JAUQTX010000230.1:0-10595 GCF_059803775.1 Azospirillum sp. UFLA03-27
GTTATAGTCTCGTGGGCTCGGAGATGTGTATAAGAGACAGGCCGCGCCCCCATCAGCCGCGCCAGCAGGGCGGCTTCGGTCTGCGGCGTTTTTCCGTCCGCACCGTCTTCCGGCTTCAGCCGCCCGGTCGCCGCCATGGCGATCAGCATCGCCGGATGCATCGCTGGATGATGCCCCGACGGACGCCCTGTCGACTCGTCTTCCCCACGCGCCGCGGCGTGGTCGCGGGCCAGCGCCTCGTTGATGTGCGCGAAGGCCTCGATGTCCTTGATGTGCAACATGTCCGTTCCGCCCTCCGCGCAAAGTTCGTTGTGCGTCGCAGCAAAAGGCAAGTTAGCAGCTTCCGCTGGGTGAATCCGCCGTCATGCCGCGGCGGACTGTCGCACCGTATTCGCATCGCCCGGTGCCGGCTCCCGAACCGTCAGCATAAGCCCAAAACCAATGACGAAGAAAGCCACAACGCTCGCCATGCCGGCCCGCTGGCTCTCGAACAGCGCGGTGGCCAGCCCGAAGGCGAGCGGCCCGACGAAGCCGGCCATGCGGCCGGTCAGGCTGTAGAGCCCGAACATCTCGCCCACCATGCCCGGCGGGGCCAGCCGCGCCATCATCGACCGCCCGGCCGCCTGCGCCGGCCCGAAGAAGGCGCCCAGCCCCAGGGCCAGCACCCAGAACCACGCCTTCTCCGTCGCCAGCAGCAGCGGCACGCCGAAGGCGGTCAGGCCGATCAGGCTGACCAGGATGGTCGGCTTGGCCCCCATCCGGTCGTCCACCCAGGCGAAACCGATGGCCCCGACGCCGGCCACTACGTTGAGCGCGATGGCGAAGAGCAGGATCTCCTCGAAGCTCATGCCGAAGGCGTGGGCGGCGAAGATGCCGCCGAAGGCGGTGATGGTGTTGATGCCGTCGCGGTAGATCGCGCTGGCGATCAGGAAGCGCAGCGTGTTGCGGTACTTGCGCGACTCCGCCAGCGTCCGGCGCAGCGTCGCCATGCCCTCCCGCGCGGCCTGCCGGATGCCCAGCCCGGTCGCCGGCACGTCCGGAACGAACAGGAAGAAGGGCAGGGCGAACAGCCCGTACCAGGCGGCGGCCAGCAGGGCGGTGGCGCGCACCGGCGCCTGCTCCGCCGTGTCGAGCAGGCCGAACAGCGGAGTGGGCGACTTCACGAAGACGAACAGCGCGACCACCAGACAGGCCAGCCCGCCGAAATAGCCGATGCCCCAGCCCCAGCCGGAGATCCGCCCGAGCATCCGCGGCGGCGCCAGCGCGGTCAGGCTGGCGTTGTAGAAGACGTTCGCCAGTTCGAAGGCGACGGTGCCGATGACCACGCAGACCAGGGCGAACAAAGCGTGGGACGGGTCGGGTTTCACCCACCAGAGCGCGGCGCAGAAGACCACGGTCAGGGCGGTGAACAGCGCCATCCACGGCTTGCGCCGCCCCGTCCGGTCGGCCACCGCGCCCAGCACGGGGCTGAGCAGGGCGATCAGCAACCCGGCGACGGTCAGCGCCGCGCTCCAGCGCGAGGCCCCGGCCACCTCGTCCCCGACCACGCCGCGGGCGAAATAGACCGAGAAGATGAAGGTCGTGACGATGGTGTTGTACGACGAGTTCGCCCAGTCGTAGAGGCACCAGGACGCGATGGCACGGCGGCTCGGCGCCTCGGCGGTGTGGGGCATGCTGAAGGATCGGCCGTCTGTTGTCCGGGATGACCCACTCTAGGCAAAGCGGCCGGGAATGCCAACCCGGGGGCGGAGCTACGCCGGTTTGGCGGAGTCCGCCGCCGGCGTGGTGGCTTTCGCCAGTGCCATGCCCTGGGCGATGCCTTGCGCCACGTTCCGGGCGGCGGTGGCGTCCAGTCGGGACTCGAAGCCCTTGAACCACGCCTGTGTCTTCAACTCGTCCGGTGTCTTGGGGATGTGCCGCAGCGGGTCGGACTGCGACCGGTCCATCGCCTGCTTGATCAGGGTCGCAAGCGGGTTGTCGCTGTCGAGCTTTTCCGGTTCATCGCCCTTCTCCCTCGTGTGGATTTCGTAGGACACCTGCGCCGACGCCCGGCGTGTCGCCCATTCGGTCGAGGTCTTCTCCTCGGGGCCGACGGCGTCCAGGAAGGTGAGGTTCGCCTTCATCCTTGCGGCCTCGTCGCCGCGGAACGGATCGGTGAAGCTGGCCTCCTGGCTGATCGGACCGTTGTAGAGGCCCATGGCCAGCCCCTCCTGCTGCGCCATGATCGATTGGGCGATGTCCTGCTCCTGCTTGGAGAAGTGGCCACCGGCGTTGCTGCGCACCGCCTCCAGCGAGCGGCGGTCGAGATCGCCCATCAGTGAGTACCAGTCCCGACCCTCGAAGCTGTCGAAGTCGAAGGCCTTTCCGCCGGCCTTCATGGCCTCGTACTGCGCATCCATGCGGGCGCGGGCGTCCTTGGCAATGGCCGGCCCGCTCAGGCCCGCCGAGCTGGACACTGCCCCCGGATCGGACGCCGCCTTGGCCAGCGCCGTGGCGGGCTTGCCGTCCCGCATCGGGAAATAGGCGGCGTAGGGGTCCCCCGCCGCGGCACTGGTCGTGGTCTTGCCGGCCTTGGACGCGGTGGTGGTCGCCATGAAGGCCTGGGCTTCGACGGACAGGGTGACGAAGACAGCCGAGCCGCCGGAGGCCGACGCCGCCTGACCGGCGGCGGTCTGCGACGGGGCTCCCTTGTCAGCGCCCAGCACGGTCAGCGCCGCCTTGAGGCTGAAACCGAGGCTGAGGCCGGAGGCCGGCGCGTTCGACGGGTTGATCGACATGAGGCCCTCCCGACCATCCAGGCGGGCACTTCGGTCGCTGCCGCCATTCGTTGATAGAAGCCTAGCGCGTTCAGGCGGAGGTTGTCAAAAGAGCGTAGCTTTATTCGGTATGGCGAATGGCCGCGGGCGAATTGGACGGCGCGGGTTCGTCGAGGTGAACCGGAACGACGTCGATGGTGGGGCGACGTTCGTCCAAGCGTGTGTCGATCCGCGCGCGCAGATCCATCATCTGCGCCTGGATCGCCTCGATCTCCGCCTTCTGCCGCTCCAGGTCGGACAGGTCCGGCAAGGGGGTAGCGAGGGCGGTGGCGATGCGGTCAGGTGTCTTGTCGGTGCTCATGCGGCCTCTCCGGTTCGGCGTCGGTCGGCTGGCGTCGGCCCGCGGGAAAACCCGAAGGCGCGCGTCCGCTCAGCCACCCACGCCGAACGAAATCTGGTTGTTGTCGTAGCGGGCGACGATGGTCAGCCGGTCGCCGGGGCGCACGCGGATCGGCGTCTCCAGATAGGTCATCGCCTGCTTCCAGTGGTTCGTCCGCGCCCGGCTTTCGGAGCGGTAGACGACCTCCTCGTCCATCTGCAGGTCGAACCAGAAGGCGACGCCGTGACAGGTGCCCTCCGCCGTGATCTCCACGGCGATCTCGCGGCCGCCCTCCTCGGGCATGTTGCGGGTGAAGTCGAAGTCGAGCGCGGTGAAGGCGGCCGACAGCGGCGTGTGGGTTTCGGCGCCGAGGTCGATCTGCTGATAGCCGGGGGAGCGGAACACGTCGAAGGTCGACATGTCGAAGCCGCCGATGGTCTTCACCGGGTTGATGCGGGCCAGTTCCGGCGTCTCCACGAGCATGGCGTAGACGGTCGAGGCGCGCGGAATGATCGCGCCGCCGGGCTTCACCAGATGGGTGCGCGCGTGCTGCAGCACCGACAGCATGCGCGGCGCCAGCATGCCGATGTTGATGAGCTCCGACACGAAGACGTCGGCCTTCTCCGGCAGGTCGCCGCCCGCGCCCACCGACAGACGGGTGGACAGCTTCGGCACCACGTCGATGCGGTCGGCGTAGCCGTTGTTGGCGACGGTCTCGCGGGCGATGCGGGCGAGGATCGGGTTCACCTCGCAGGTCACCACCTTCCGCGCCCCGGCGCGCGCCGCCATCATGGCGACGATGCCCGAGCCGGTGCCGATCTCCAGGACCAGCGAGTCGGGGGTCACCGCGCGCTTCAGCGCCGCCTCGTAGGCGTCGTTGCGCTCGAAATCGTTGATCATCGGCAGGTGCCAGCCGGGGACGGCGTTGGAATAGATCAGCCGGCGGGTGAACTGCACCAGCGGGTGGTCCGGCGCGATGGCGCGGGCGGCCTCGATGGCCTCCACCGCCTCGTTGGCGCGATCGAGGCTCTGCAGCGTGTGGGCGAGGCCGACATGGGCGGGGACGAAGCGGGGCGCCGCCGCGATCACCATGCGGAACGCCTCCTCGGCCTCCTCCAGGGCGCCGCGGGTGCTCAGCGCCTCGGCGAGGTTGTAGCGGGCCTCCAGATACTCCGGCGCCCGTTCCAGCGCGGCGCGGAAGGCGGCCTCCGCCTCGTCCAGCCGGCCCAGCTCGCGCAGGGTGGTGCCCAGGAAATTGTGCATCTCCGGCGCGTCGCCGCGCAGGGCCAGGGCGGCGCGGAAGGCGCCCTCGGCGTCCTCCAGCCGGCCCAGCGCCTTCAGCGCGTTGCCCAGATTGCCGTGAAGCTCCGGCAGGCGGTCGTTGAGGGCGATGCCGGCGCGGAACGCTGCCTCCGCCTCCGCCGCACGGCCGAGCTGGAAGAGCAGGCTGCCGCGGCTGTTGTGGAAGGAGGGGTCCTTGCCGTCCTCGGAAATCGCCAGAGCGAAGAGGTCGAGCGCGCCGTCGGGATGGCCGGTGTGGGCGGCGACGACGCCCAGCAGGTGCAGGGCCTGCGCGTTGTGCGGGTCGGTCGCCAGGATCGCCCGGCAGGCCGCCTCCGCCCCGCCCAGATCGTTCGTCCGCAGCAGGCGGATGGCGTCGTTCAGGGTCGGCTGGGGGTCGGTCATCGCGGCGGGCTCCGGTTGGGCGGACAATCCTTGGATTGGCCGCACCATAGCCGGAAAGCGGGCGGGACGCATGGGAAACCCTCGTCCGGACCCGCCCGAAGGGGGCCGGACGAGGGGTTTCAAGCCGTTTACCCCGCGGTCAGTCCGCGGAGCTGCCGGTTCGCCACCGCCAGCATCGACAGGTCGACGTTGGGCTGGGTGCGCAGCTCGGACAGGAGCTGCTCCACCCGCTCCACCACCGGGCGGCGGTGGGCGATCCAGGCCTCAACGGGAGCTTCCGCGGGAAGCTGGTCCACCGCCTCCAGAACGCGGGTGGTCAGCGCGGTCTGGTGGGCGAACAGGTCGTCCACCAGGGCGGCCACCGCCTGCTTCTGCCAATGGTTCTCCGCCTTCGCCGCGGCGGCCTTGTCGCGCAGCCACTCCAGGCCGAAGCGGCGGCCCAGCATGAAGTAGACCGCGGCGACGTCCGCCACCCCGCGCCCGGTGCGCCCGGCGATGCGGACGAGGTCGGGGGCGGCGGCCAGAACCGGCAGCGCCGCCATGCGGCGGGCCAGCTCGGCGGGAACGCCCTGCTCCTGGTAGGAGGCGACGCGGGCGGTCAGGCGGGCCGTCTCCTCGGCGTCCAGCACGTTGTCGAGACCGGCCAGAAGCGTCTCGATGCCGGGCCGGAAGGCCTCCGTCTCGTGGGCGATGTCCAGCGGCTGCGGGCAGCTCGCCAGGAACCAGGCGGCGGCGCGCTCCATGTGGCGGACCGTCTCCAGGATCATGCTGGTCTGGAGCGCGGCCGGGACGACGGTGTCGAGATCCTCGATCCCCGTCCACAGCGAGCGCAGGCCGAAGGCGTCGCGCACGATGGTGTAGGCGCGGGCGACGTCCGCCGGCCCCATGCCGGTCTTCTCCATCATCTCCTTGACGAAGGTCGGGCCGGTGCGGTTGACGAGGCTGTTGGTGACGCTGGTCGCGATGATCTCCCGCCGCAGCCGGTGCCGCCCCACCGCCTCCGCATGGGTCTTGCGCAGCGGCTTGGGGAAGTAGCGGGTGAGGTCGTCGGCCATGAAGGGATCGTCCGGCAGGTCCGACGCCAGCAGATCGTCGTAGAGGGTGATCTTGGCGTAGGCCAGCAGCACCGCCAGCTCGGGCCGGGTCAGCCCCTCGCGGTTGGCCATGCGGGCGGACAGCTCCTCCTCGTCGGGCAGATACTCGATGGCGCGGTTCAGCCGCCCCGCCTTCTCCAGCGAGCGGATCAGCCGGGCCTGCGCCTCCAGCGCGTCGGGACCCTGCGCGCGGGCGACGGTCAGCGCCTGGCTCTGCAGGTAGTTGTCGGCCAGCACCAGACCGGCCACCTCGTCGGTCATGGCGGCGAGCAGCTGGTCGCGCTGCTTCAGCGTCATGTCGCCTCGGACGACCACGTCGTTCAGCAGGATCTTGATGTTCACCTCATGGTCGGAGGTGTCCACGCCCGCCGAATTGTCGATGGCGTCGGTGTTCAGCCGCACCCCGTGCTGCGCCGCCTCGATGCGGCCGCGCTGGGTGACGCCCAGGTTGGCGCCCTCGCCGATCACCTTGGCCCGCACGTCGCGCCCGTCGATGCGCAGCGCGTCGTTGGCCTTGTCGCCAACCTCGGCGTTGGTTTCCTCCGCCGCCTTCAGGTAGGTGCCGATGCCGCCGAACCACAGCAGGTCCACCTCGGCCTTCAGCAGGGTCTGCATCAGCTCCAGCGGGGTGACGTGGTCCTTGGCGATGCCGAAGCGCTGGCGGATCTCCGGAGTCAGCTCCAGCGACTTGGCGGAGCGGTCGAAGATGCGGCCGCCCGCGGACAGCAGCGACGCGTCGTAGTCCGCCCAGGAGGAGCGCGGCAGGTCGAACAGGCGCTGCCGCTCCTCCCAGCTCCGCGCGGCGTCGGGGTCGGGATCGATGAAGATGTGCCGGTGGTCGAAGGCGGCGAGCAGGCGGATGTGCTTCGACAGCAGCATGCCGTTGCCGAACACGTCGCCCGACATGTCGCCGACGCCGACGACGGTGAAGTCCTGCGTCTGGGTGTCGTGCCCCAGCTCGCGGAAATGGCGCTTCACCGATTCCCAGGCGCCGCGGGCGGTGATGCCCATCTTCTTGTGGTCATAGCCGGCGGAGCCGCCCGACGCGAAGGCGTCGCCCAGCCAGAAGCCGTGGTCCACCGACACCGAATTGGCGATGTCGGAGAAGGTCGCGGTGCCCTTGTCGGCGGCGACCACCAGATAGGGATCGTCCCCGTCGTGGCGGACCACCTCGGGCGGCGGCACCACCGCGCCCTCGGCGTCGAGGTTGTCGGTGATGTCCAGCAGGCCGCGCATCAGCGTCTTGTAGCACTCGATGCCCTCGGCCAGCGCCGCCTCGCGCCCGGCGGACGGCGGCGGTGGGCGCTTCACCACGAAGCCGCCCTTCGAGCCGACCGGCACGATGACGGTGTTCTTGACCATCTGCGCCTTCATCAGCCCGAGGATCTCCGTGCGGAAATCCTCGCGCCGGTCGGACCAGCGGATGCCGCCGCGTGCCACCTTGCCGCCGCGCAGATGGACGCCTTCCATCCGCGGGCTGTAGACGAACACCTCGACCATCGGGCGGGGAAGCGGCAGGTCGTCGATGTGGCGGCTGTCGATCTTGAAGGAGAGGTAGGTCTTGGGCCGCCCGTCCGCGCCGTTCTGATAGGCGTTGGTGCGCAGCGTGTTGCACAGCAGGTTGAGGAAGCGCCGCAGGATGCGGTCCTCGTCCAGGTTCTTCACCCCGTCGAGCGCGCGTTCGATCTCCGCGGCCAGCCCCGGATCGTTCTGCGGGCGGCGGGCCGGGTCGAAGCGGCTGTGGAACAGGGCGACCAGCTTGCGCGCGATGGCCGGATGGCCGGCCAGCGTGCTTTCCACCACGTCCTGCCCGTAGGGGATGCGGGCCTGGCGCAGGTACTTGGCGTAGGCGCGCAGCACCGTCACCTCCCGCGCGGTCAGGCCGGCACGCAGGACGAGGCGGTTGAAGCCGTCATCCTCCATCCGGCCGTCCCAGACGGCGGCGAAGGCGTCCTGGAACTTCTCCTTGACCATCGCGCAGTCGATGGGCAGCCCGTTCTGGGAGCGCGCGGTGAAGTCGTGGATCCACACCGGGGCGGCGTGGCCGGCGATGGCGATCTCGAAGGGGGACTCGGTGATCACCTTCAGGTCCATGTGCTCCAGCATGGGCAGCACGTCGGACAGCGGCACCGGGCGGCCTTCGTGGTAGATCTTGACGTGCAGCTCGTCCCCTTCGGCCTCCAGCGGGCGGTAGAGGTTGATGCCCAACGTGCCCTGGGCCGTCGCCTTCTCGATGCGGTCGATGTCGAAGACGGCGGCTTCCGCGTTGAACTCCTCGCGGTAGGCGGTGGGGAAGGCGTCGGCGTAGCGGCGGAACAGGGTGCGCCCCTGCTCCTCGCCGTGGGCCTCGACCAGCGCGTCGCGCAGATGGTCGTCCCAGCCGCGCGACGCCTGGACCAGCCGCGCCTCCAGATCGGTGGCGTCGACGGCGGGCACGCGGCCCGGCTCGGTCCGGATGATGAAATGCAGGCGGGCCAGCACGCTTTCGGTCAGCTGCGTGGTGAAGCCGGTGCAGGTGCCGGCGTAGGCGGCCTCCAGGATGGACTGGATGCGCCGGCGCAGCGTGGTGTCGTAGCGGTCGCGCGGCACGTAGACAAGGCAGGAGGCGAAGCGCTCGAACGGGTCCTTGCGCACGAACAGGGCCAGCCGCTGCCGCTCCTGCAGGTGCAGGATGCCGACCGCGATGTCCAGCAGCTCCGGCACCTGGATCTGGAACAGTTCGTCGCGCGGGTAGGTCTCCAGGATGTGCAGAAGCGCCTTGCCGTCATGGCCCTGCGGGTCGAAGCCGGCCAGCTCCATCACCTCCGCGACCTTGCGGCGGAGATAGGGGATCTCGCGCGGGCTGCGGTTGTAGGCGACGGAGGTGAAGAGCCCGGCGACCAGCCGCTCGCCGACGATCCGCCCCTCGGCGTCGAAGCGCTTGATGAGGATGGCGTCCATCGGGACGGAGCGGTGCACGGGGGAGGGGCGGTTGCCCTTGGTCACCATCAGCACGCGCGGGTTGCGCAGGAAGTCGCGCACGTCGGGCGGCAGGGTGGCGTAGTTGCGCAGCCCGTCGAAGACGGTGACGGAGTCGTCGCGCAGGATGCCCAGACCGCTGCCGGCGACCAGACCCAGCGAGGAGTCCGCCCCGTCGGCGCCGCTCTCGAAGCGGTATTCGCGGTAGCCGAGGAAGGTGAAATGGTCGTCGTCGGCCCAGGACAGGAAGGCCTTGGCCTCGTCCACCTCGTCGTCGGGGATGATGGCCGGGACGGCGGCGCGGGCGCAGTCGGCCTCCACGATGGCGGCGCGCACCTGCTGGCGCATGGCCCGCCAGTCGGCGACGGCGGCGCGCACGTCGGCCAGCACGCGCTCCAACCCCTCGCGGGCCTGCTCCAGAGCGGCGGCGCCGGTGACCGCGCCGACCTCGACATGCATGAAGGATTCGGGGGCCGCGTCGGTGGGGGCCGCCGCCGGCTCGTACATCTCCACCAGCTGGCCGTCGGCGTCGCGCTTGACCCGCACCACGGGGTGGATGACCAGATGCACGGTCAGCCCCTGGCGGTTCAGCTCCGCGGTCACCGAGTCGACGAGGAACGGCATGTCGTCGTTGACGATCTCCACCACCGTGCGGTGGGATTGCCAGCCATGCTCCTCGACGCGGGGATTGTAGACGCGGACCTTGGCGCGGTCCGTCGCCTCGCGCTGCTGGCCCCACTGCCACATGGCCAGCGCCGCTCCGTAGAGCTGCTCGGCCGGAGCCTGGATGATGTCGTCGGGCGGGACGTTGTCGTAGAACTGCCGTACGAAGCGCTCCGCCGGTGCCGCACGGCTGCGGCCCAGCCGCTCGCGAACCTGCCGCACGACCTCTTCGGTCAGCTCGTCCTTGAGCTGTTCGGCCCTGAGAGCCATCGCTCCAATCCTTCCCTGATTTTTTGCGGCGGTTTGCCGCCGTTGTAGGCAAAGGGTAGCCGATTTGCCGCGACAGGCAACAGGCGGAGGGGCGTAACCGGAAGAGGCGGTTATTACGGAGAAGCCCTTCGTGTCCAAACCGATGAAAGTTGAATGAATCGGGAAGTGGGCGTATTTTTTGTGCAGGCGCGCGCACCGCGCGCAACCATCGAGACGGTTATGCCCAACGACGACGCCCGCCCGCCGGAGGCCACTCCGGTTCCGCCCGCCAAGCCCCGCCTGCACGTCCTCGTGGTCGATCCCGATCCGGCGCTGGCCGGGCTGACGCGCGCCGCGCTCGACGGCTTCGCGCTGGACGGGGCGCCGGTGACGGTGCTGACCGCCGCGACCGTCGCCGAGGCGCGGGAGGCGCTGTACCGCAACCCCGGCACCGCCGCCGTCCTGCTGGAGCCGGTGCTGGACCCCGCGGCGGAGGGGGTGCCGGAAGGGCTCGGCCTCATCGACCACATCCGCAAAGATCTGGGGAACAGCCGTGTCCGCATCCTGGTCTGCACCGCCCATCCCGAGCGGGCGCCGGAGGAGGTGGTGGTGGAGGGCCACGACGTCAGCGACTACCGCCTGAAGGACGGGCTGACGGCGCGCACGCTGCGCACCGCGGTGGTCCCGCGGCTGCGCGCCTTCCTCAACCTGCAGACCCAGGCGGCCGGGCGCAAGGCGCTGGCCCGCATGCTGGTGGCGACCACCGGCCTGCTGGAGATGCGCACTCCGGACGTGCTGTTCCCCAACATC
>NZ_JAUQTX010000231.1:0-10481 GCF_059803775.1 Azospirillum sp. UFLA03-27
GCCCAGCACCGGCCCCGGCACGGGCAGATGCAGCAGGCGGGCGGTCAGTTCCCCTGCCAGCTGGCAGGAGAGAAGAAGGGTCAGGGTGCCGAGCATCGGCAGGCTCCGGGCTTTTCGGGGAGGTGGCCGCAGCCTAATCCCGGAGCCTGCCGTGGGGGGAGAGGATATGCCCTACCGCGCCAGCAGTTGAGCCTTGAGCCAGTCGCGCACCTCGCGGCAGACGGCCTCGGCGGTCTCGTCCAGACAGTGGCCGGCGCCGGGCATCAGGACCAGCTTCTTCGGCTCGCGCGCCATGCGGTGGACATGGATGGAGCACATCGGCGTCAGCACCTCGTCGGCCTCGCCATGGACCAACAGCACCGGGCAGCTGAGGTCCGCCACCGCGTCGGTGCCCAGCCCCTGGGTTGCCAGCGTCACCACCGTGCAGACCGCGCCGCGGTTGGACGCCGCGGCCTGGATCGCCACCGCCCCGCCGAAGGAATGGCCGACCAGGGCGACATGGTGGATGCCCATCCGGCCGAGGAAGGTCAGTCCGCACAGCGCGTCGTAGACCGCCTCGTCCAGCGCGCGCGGCTTGCGGTAGCGGACGCGCAGCGAGGCGATGCCGTCCGGCGTGAGATCCTCCGCCAGCCGCGGATAAAGCCCGTGGGCCGGCGAGTCGAAGCCGCCGCCGACGCCGCCCAGCCAGATGACGCCCAGCGTGCCCGCCGCCTTATGCCCATCGGGGGCGGCGTAGAGGCGGGCGTCCACGGCACCACGGTCGGTGTCCAGGCGCACGGGGGCGAACCCCTCGTCCACGGTTTCGCCGATCTGCGCCGACAGGAGCGGCATGGGTGTTCTCCGGCTTGCCAAGGTCTTGCGGGGGTTAACAAGCCACGGGGCATCTCTGTTGCTCCGGCGTGTTGCTTCGGAACCTCGCCGCACCGTCTCCGGTTGTGCCGGGAGGCGGTCCGCGACACGAAACCCGCGATCAGGGCCACGCGCAACGCCCTGCAGCGCCGGGCGCCGCCAATCCGACAAACCAGACCGGGAGAAACCCCATGTCCCGCAGCAACCGCGACACCGAGCAGGAAAAGCACCAGTCCGGCGGCGCCGGAAAGGCCGCCAAGTCCGGCCATGAGGACCCGGACAAGGCCGCCGGCAACAAGCCCGGCCAGAACCAGTCCAGCGGGCAGGGGCGCGAGCGCGGCTCGGGCTCCGGCGGGTCCCGCGGCGCCTCCGACGAGCAGCGCAAGCGGGACGGCTGACCGCCACCGCTTCCGCGACGAACCCCCGGCCCGGCTGTTGGCGTCGGGCAAAGCCGTGCAACTGAAAAGAAGTGCGACACATGCTCAAACAGATTTCGGTCGATACCGTGAAGCAGGCCGCCGACCTCGCGTACGAGGCCGTGGCCGACCGTCAGCGTTTCCTCGCGGGAATGCGCAACATCGACCTCGGGGAACAGACCAGCGAGCGCGGTTCGCGGAACCCGACCGATCTCGACGCCCTCAGCATCCTGTCCTCCGACGCCAGCGGCGCGCTGAGCCAGTTGAACCGGATGCTGGAGGACCTGACTCCCGAACAACGGATGGAACTGCGCGCGGTCATGTTCGTCGGGCGCGGCGATTTCGCCGGAAACCAGTGGGACCGCGCGCTGGACGAGGCCGGGCGGGCCCCGGACGCCACCCACTACACCGACATTGCGGAGCGCATCGACCTGCACCGCGACCTGATGAAGGGGCTGTACGAGCTGGACCTGCTGAAGAAGAAGGACGGGCAATGACCAGGGGCCGGGACGGCGGGCGGCGCCCGGAGGGCTCCGCCGGGACGCTCGAACGTTGGGCCGCCATTCTTGGCGGCACGGCGCTGGGTTTCGCCGGGGCGCGGCGGGGAAGCTGGGCGCTGGCCGCGCTCGGCGGTGGGCTGTTCCTCGCCGGGGCGGCGGGGGTTCCGCTGTCCAGTCCGCTGCGGCAGGCCGCGCTGCCGGCGACGCGCCGGGAGCCGACGACCACCCAGGCGAACGTCACCATCGCGGTCCCGGCCGAGAAGCTGTTCCGCCACTGGCGCAACGTCCGCCATCTGGCGGCGCTGTTCCCCCACCTCGACGCCGTGGAGATCCTGTCCGACACGGAAAGCCGCTGGAAGGCCCATGGCCCCGGCGGCGTTCCGGTGGTCTGGAACAGCCGGCTCGACAAGGTCCGGGAGAACGAACTCATCACCTGGCACACGCTGGAGGGGGCCGACCTGCCGCATCGCGGCACCGTCCTGTTCCGTCCGGCGCCGGGCGGGCGCGGGACGGAGGTGAGCCTGACGCTGGCCTACCACCCGCCGGGCGGTGTCGGCGGCAACGCGGTGTCCCGCCTGTTCGGCACCGCGCCGGAGCAGCAGGCGCGCGAGGCGCTGCGCCGCCTGAAGCGGATCATGGAGGTCGGCGAGCTTCCCACCATCGACGGCCAGCCGAGCGGGCGGGCCGTGCGGGGCGGGTCGCGGTCGCGAACGCAGGAGGTGACGGGATGAGGGCGCTCTGCTGGAACGGCGTGAACGACCTGCGGGTGGAGCGGGTGCCGGACCCCACGATCCTCGGCCCGCAGGACGCGATCATCAAGGTCAGCCTATCCTCGGTCTGCGGGTCGGACCTGCATCTGATCGGCGGCTACGTCCCCACCATGCGGGCCGGCGACATCATCGGCCATGAGTTCCTGGGCGAGGTGGTCGAGAAGGGGCCGGAGGTGACGCGGCTGAACCGTGGCGACCGGGTGATCACCGTGTCGATCATCGGCTGCGGCAAGTGCTGGCACTGCCAGCACGAAGAGTTCTCGCTCTGCGACAACTCCAACCCGCAACCGGCCTTCGAGGAGGCGGCCTACGGGCACTGCACCGCCGGCATCTTCGGCTACAGCCACGCCTTCGGCGGCTATGCCGGAAGCCACGCCGAATACATCCGCGTCCCCTTCGCCGACACCAACTGCTTCCGCGTGCCGGAAGGGGTGACGGACGAGCAGGCGGTCTTCGTCTCCGACGCCGTGCCGACCGGCTACATGGCCGCCGACATGGGCAACATCAAGCCGGGCGACGTGGTGGCCGTGTGGGGCTGCGGCGGCGTCGGCCAGATGGCGATGAAGAGCGCCTTCCTGATGGGTGCGGAGCGGGTGATCGGCATCGACCGTTTTCCCGACCGGTTGCGCGCCGCCCAGATGAAGGCGGGGGCGGAAACGCTGGATTACAGCCGCGGCGACATCTACGACGCCCTGCTGGCGATGACCGGCGGGCGCGGGCCGGACGTCTGCATCGACGCGGTGGGGATGGAGGCGGACAGCGGCGCCTCGGCCATTGAGGATCTCTACGACCGCGGCAAGCAAGCCCTGCGGCTGGAGAGCGACCGGCCCGCCGTCCTGCGCCAGATGATCCAGTGCTGCCGCAAGGGCGGCACGCTGTCCATCGTCGGCGTTTATGGCGGCCTTCTCGACAAGTTTCCCATGGGGGCGGCGATGAACAAGGCGCTGACCTTCCGCATGGGACAGCAGCACGGCCAGCGCTACGTCAAACGCCTGTTCGAGCACATCGAGAAGGGCGACCTCGACCCATCCTACCTGTTGACCCACAAATGGGCGTTGGACGACGCCCCCCAGGGCTACCGCATGTTCAAGGAGAAGGCCGACGACTGCATGCGGGTCGTCTTCGCGCCGTGACGGCGGGCCGGAATGAAGGGTGGAAGGCCATGAAGATCGTCTACGCCTATCCGGCGGAGAAGGGGCGCGGCGTCGAGGCCGAGATCGTCGGGGACTTGCGCGACCGTTGCGGCCACGCCGTCCAGACCGGACGCGAGGAGCGCGACGCGGAGCGCGGCGGCGCCGTCGATGTCATCGTCACGCTGGAACTGGACGACTCCCAGCGGGACACCGCCCTCAACAGGCTGCGCGCCCACCCCGCGGTGATCGACGCCGCGGCGGAGAGTTTCGGGGAGCGGGTGTAGGACTCATGCAACGACAGCGGGCTCGGCTCCCGCGGAGTCGCCCAACGGGCGGGTGACGACGAACGCGCACAACATCTCGTGGCGCTCCCTTCGATGATACCGCAGATGTTCGCCGTCAACCCCGTCACCCATGGGACGAAGCCGGTCGGCGCCTGTTGGGGGCGGTGGTCGAAACAGTGCGGTGGAACGTCCCGTGTCGAGTCCTCCCGATGCAGCGCACGCCGGCGGTTCGGCCTTCGCCGTCCGCCGTTGTCCCATAGGCGTCGAACCCGCGCCCGGCGATCGCGCGCTGACGCGGGTCTGGGCGCCCGCCTGCCGCAACGTCCGCCTGCTGGTCGGGCCGGAGGAGCGCGCGGTGGCGCTGGACGCGGAGGGCGATGGCTATTTCTCCGCGATGGTCGAAGGGGTGCCGGTGGGCAGCCTCTACCGGTTCCAGCTCGACGACGGCCCGGCCTTCCCCGACCCGGCGTCCCGCTTCCAACCCGACGGGCCGGAGGGGCCGTCGCAGGTGGTGGACGCGTCCGCCTTCGCCTGGACCGACGCCGGCTGGGCGGGATGCGGCCTGCGCGGGCAGGTGGTCTATGAGATGCACATCGGCACCTTCACGCCGGAGGGAACCTGGGCGGCGGCGGCGCGCGAACTGCCAAGTCTGGCGGAACTGGGGGTGACGGTCCTCGAGCTGATGCCGGTGGCCGAGTTTCCAGGCCGCTTCGGCTGGGGCTACGACGGGGTGGACCTGTTCGCCCCGACCCGGCTCTACGGCGGGCCGGACGACATGCGGCGCTTCGTGGACCGCGCCCACGCGCTGGGCCTCGCTGTGATCCTCGACGTGGTCTACAACCACCTCGGCCCCAGCGGGAATTTCCTGTCCAGCTTCGCCCCACACTACTTCACCACCCGCTACAAGAACGAGTGGGGGGACGCGCTCAACTTCGACGGCCCGAGCTGCGGCCCGGTGCGGGAGTTCTTCCGGGCGAACGCCGCCTTCTGGATCGACGAGTACCATCTCGACGGGCTGCGGCTGGACGCTACCCAGCAAATCTTCGACCGCTCCACCCCACACATCATCCAGGAGATCGGGCAGGCCGTCCGCCAAGCGGCGCGCGGGCGCGGCACTCTGCTGATCGGGGAGAACGAATCCCAGCAGGCCGCCATGGCCACACCGGTGGAGCGGGGCGGCTGCGGGCTGGACGCCCTGTGGAACGACGATTTCCACCATACGGCCCGGGTCGCGCTGACCGGGCGGAACGAGGCCTACTACACTGACTACCGCGGCACGCCGCAGGAACTGCTGTCGGCCGTCAAGCACGGCTTCCTCTACCAGGGGCAATGGTACCGCTGGCAGGGCAAGCGGCGGGGGACGCCCACCCATGGGCTGCCGCGCCCGGCCTTCGTCACCTTCCTGCAGAACCACGACCAGATCGCCAATTCGGGCCGCGGCCAGCGGATCCACGCCCTGACCACGCCGGGGCGCTTCCGGGCGCTGACCGCGCTGACGCTGCTGGGTCCTGGCACGCCGATGCTGTTCCAGGGGCAGGAGTTCGCGGCCAGCGCCCCCTTCTACTACTTCGCCGACCACGAGCCCGATCTGGCCGTCAAGGTGGAGACGGGACGGGCGGAGTTCCTGTCCCAGTTTCCCAGCCTCGCCACCCCCGCCATGCGCGCCCATCTGACGCGCCCGCAGGACGAGGAGACCTTCCGGCGCTGCAAGCTCGACCACGCGGAGCGGGAGACCCACGCCGAGGTCTGGGCGTTGCACCGCGACCTTCTGCGTCTGCGCCGCGAGGACCCGGTGTTCCGCGCCCAGGGCGACGGCGGGCTGGACGGTGCCGTGCTGGGCCAAGAGGCGTTCGTCCTGCGCTTTTATGGAGAGGATGGGGACGACCGGCTGCTGCTGGTCAATCTGGGCCGCGACCTGCGGCTGGACATCCTGCCGGAACCGCTGCTGGCGCCGCCGGTTGGCAGGGACTGGACGCCCCTGTGGTCCAGCGAGGACCCCCGCTACGGCGGCTGCGGCATCGCCCCGCTGGAAACCTCGGACGGCGGCTGGCGGCTTCCCGGCCACGCGGCGGTCGTCCTGGCCGCCACAGACGTTGTTCCGGACGAGGAACGGGGCGAAGGCAACGGCACGAGCGCTCAGGAGACCCATGGCTGATTTCATCCGCAAGATCACCCGCGACGCCCTGCGATCCACGCCGGACGCCGCGCTGTCCCGCGAATGGCTTGTCGCCAACGGGCTGGGCGGCTACGCCTCCTCCTCTCTGTCGGGGGCGGTGACGCGGCGCTATCACGGGCTGCTGGTGGCGGCCCTGCCGGCGCCGCTCGGCCGGGTGGTGATGCTGAGCCAGCTCAACGACGTGCTGATCGAGCGCGACGGGACCGAGCGGCGGCTGACCGGTCACAACCCGCAGGCGGACCAGTGGCCCGACCCGAACTATCCGTCCGATGCCGCGCCCTCCGGCCTCGCCGAGTTCCGCATGGAGTCCGGGCTGCCGGTCTGGCGCTACGAATTCGGCGACGTGGTGATCGAGAAGCAGATCGTGCTGCCGCACCTGCAGAACATCGTCCATGTCACCTACCGGGTGGTCAAGGCGCCGCAGCCGATCTTTCTGCGGCTTCGCCCGGTGATGGCCTTCCGCAAACTGGAATCCGCGGTGGACGAACCGCTGGCCCGCGACTACCGCGTCACCGCCCGCGGCCACGAGTACGAGATTTGGGCCGGGCCGGAACTGCCGGTGCTGCGCATGACCATCGAGGGGGCGGAGCTTCCCCTGACCCTGGACGGCGGGGCGCGGCGCGACATCGTCTATCCGGTGGAGGCGGAGCGCGGCTATGAATCGCGCGGCTCGCTGTGGACGCCGGGCTATTTCAGCGGTCCCCTCAGCCAGGGCCAGACGCTGAGCTTCGTCGCGGCGACCGAGCCGTGGCAGCGGCTGTGGGCGTTGCCGCCCGCCGACGTCCTGCGCTTCGAGAAGGAGCGGCGGCGGCGCATCGTCGGGACGGCCCATCCGTCGCTGCGCGAAGGATCGATGGCGGAGCTTGTGCTGTCGGCGGACAGCTTCCTGTTCGTGCCGGCGGGCCGCGTCGCCGACCAGATGCGCGCCCGCGCCGAGGGCGACGAGGTGCGCACGGTGATCGCCGGCTACCACTGGTTCACCGACTGGGGCCGCGACACCATGATCAGCCTGGAGGGGTTGACCCTGACCACCGGGCGCCACATGGAGGCCGGCTGGATCCTGCGCACCTTCGCGCACTACATCCGCGACGGTCTGATTCCCAACATGTTCCCCGACGGCAAGGACGAGGGGCTGTACCACACCGCCGACGCCACCCTGTGGTTCTTCCACGCGCTGAACCGCTACGTCCAGGCGACCGGGGACCGGCACACGCTGCAATTGCTGCTGCCCCGGCTGGTCGAGGTGATCGACCATCACCGGCGCGGCACCCGCTTCGGCATCGCCGTCGACCCCGGTGACGGGCTGCTGCGCCAGGGGCGGGAAGGCTACCAGCTCACCTGGATGGACGCGAAGGTCGAGGACTGGGTGGTCACGCCGCGCCGGGGCAAGGCGGTGGAGATCAACGCGCTCTGGTACAACGCGCTGCGCCTGACCGCCGGCTGGCTGACCGAGGAAGGGGACGCCCAGGCCGCCCGCCCGCTGGAGGCGCTGGCGGAGCAGGCCCGCGTTTCCTTCAACACGCGCTTCTGGTGCGCCCACGCCGGGCACCTCTACGACGTGGTGGACGGGGAGCGGGGGGACGACGACGCCTGCCGGCCCAACCAGATCTTCGCCGTCTCGCTCGACAACCCGGTGCTCGACCGCGCCTGCTGGGAGCCTGTGGTGGAGACGGTGCGGCAGCGGCTGCTGACCCCGGTCGGGCTGCGCTCGCTGGCGCCGGGGCAGCGCGACTACAAGCCGAAATACTTCGGCGATCTTCGCGCCCGAGACGCCGCCTATCACCAGGGCACGGTCTGGGGGTGGCTGATCGGTCCCTATGTCGATGCGTGGCTGAAGCTGCATCCGGAGGACAAGGCGGGAGCGCGGGAGCTGCTCCAGGGCTTCCTGCCACATCTCGATCAGGCGGGGATCGGCACCATCTCGGAGATCTTCGACGCCGAGCCGCCCTTCAGCCCGCGCGGCTGCATCTCGCAGGCCTGGAGCGTGGCGGAGGTTCTGCGTTGCTGGGCGGCAACGGCGGAAGATCGATGATTCTGATGCGATCGTCATACCGCCTATGAAGAGCGTCATAAGAAATTGAGGCTAGATGTTGGAAAACCTGTCCGGTTACTGAAAAGAAAACTGCGACTCCGGAAAATTGTGAATCGATGACGGCGCTATAACATCGGTGAAACCCACATTCTGTTGAAGGTTTCTGCCGCCCGTGCTTATCATTCGTGGCGGGATGGAAAGAAAATTCACGAACACACACAGCCGTGTGACCGCCCGCGTAGGATGATGACGGGAGGTGGCATGCTGGCACTGCTGTCGAAGGCAAAGCACCCGGTGGTCGATTGGGACGCCTTGAGCCGGCGAATTCTGGATCAGAGCGCGCAGGGCTGCTGGGTGTTGGATGGCGAGTTGATCACTGTCGCAGTCAACCCGGCGCTGTGTGCGTTGCTTGGCTATCGGGCCGGGGAACTGGTCGGGACCCACCTGCTAGCCTATGTGGCCGAGGAAAGCCGAGGCGTTCTGGAGCGGCAGGCGGCCATCCGTGACCTGACCCCGCACCGTAGCTACGACGTCACCCTGACACGCTCCGATGGGACGCCGCTCCGCGTGATCTTCAACGACTCGCGGCTGGACGGCGAAGATGGTCGGATGGCGCCGGGCTTCTGCATCTTCGTGACCGACATCACCCGCCGTTTCGAAGAGGAGGCGCAGCGCGCCCTGCGGGTGGATCAGTTGGCGGACGCGGTCGCGCGCATGAACCGCTTTCTGGGGCAGATCTGCCAGGAGCTGAAGGACCCGCTGAGCGCCATCCTCGGCGCCACCCAGATGATCTCCTCCGACGTGGCGTTGCCCGATCCGGCGGGCGGCAGCGCCACCCCGGGGATCGCGCATCTGGGGGCTTACGCGGCGCTGTGCAGCGACGCCGGGCGGCAGATGATGCGGACCATCGAGAACCTGTCGCTGTGGTCACGCCTGCAGCTGAATCAGGTGCCGCTCGAACTGCGCGTCTATGAGCTGGGCGGCTTGCTCCAGGACGTGCTGGAGGACCTGGAGCCGGGGGCGCGTGCCCGCGATATCCTGATCGTCAACCGCATCGTCGCCACCCCGGTGCTGGGCGACCTGTCCGCGCTGAACACGGTGCTGAAGCATCTGATCGAGAACGCGGTGCGCTTCTCGCCCTCGGGAAGCATGGTCATGCTGTCGTCCACCCTGGCGGACGGACGGGTGACCGTGCGGGTCCAGGACAACGGGCTGGGCATTCCGGAGGAACTTCAGCCCCATCTGTTCCGCATCGATCCGCACCACGCCGCGCCCGGTGCCGACGGGGAGGTGGGGAGCGGCCTCGGCCTGCTGATCTGCAAGGCTCTGATCGAGCGTATGGGCGGCGGCATCCGTGTTTTCAGCAAGCCGGGCGGCGGAACCGCGGTCACGGTGACCCTGACCCCGGGAGGAAACGCCGGATTGTAACCCCAGCGAACGGATGGCTGGGCAAACCAACGCCATCGGCCGGAGGAGGGGTGGTGGGATCGGGGTGCCCCATGCGGGGGATTCGGACATTCAGTTGTCAACAGGGCACAGACCCGCGCGAAATCGCCGCGCCGGGAGTTCGGCATCAGAATCCGATTGACAGGCGTGAGCGCTGCAACACCCCCTCAATTCTGGAAAGGCAATGCATTTCAATGGTTTGTGTGACATGCCCAAAATTTGGGCAATTCGCGCTATGGCCTTGTCACGCTTGACTCGAATCGGGAAAAGCCGGCCCTTGTCAACACAGTTATCCACAGGCTCTGTGGAGAGCCTAAGCGGGAGGTGAGGACCCCAGCCCCCGGCCCATAACCTTTGGCGTGAGGCCCGTCCAATCAGAATAAGTACTTCAGATTTTAGGCTTCGCGCGTTTTTGCCGCTATAGTGGTCGCGCCTCATCCTGCCGTATTGCTCCAAATCAACCGGCCCTGGATGAGTGATGACGGGAGGGGTGCCCATGCTGGATGTCTATGGGACGTCTTGCCCGGCGGCGCGTCCGCGATGGTCGTGGCGCGCGGCGACCGGTGAGCCACGGTGCCGACGCGTGCAAGGATTTGCAGGTCCGGCCTTGGCGGCGGTGATGCTGTCCGCGTTGATCCTCCATCTTTTGCTGACGCTTGCCGCTCATTTGGGCGGGGCCGACATGGTCGGGGTGCTGGCTGTGGCGGTGGGCATGGCGGCGGTGCTGGTGGTCTTGCTTCCCTTTGCCCTGCTGTGTGTCCGGCGGGCTCAGGAAGCGCTGGCGGCCGGATCGGATTGCCGTGAGAGGACGGCTTCGCCGCAAGGTTGAAGCGCCATCGGTCGGGGAAATCACGGTTGCCCCCTTTTGTAAGTCC
>NZ_JAUQTX010000232.1:0-10422 GCF_059803775.1 Azospirillum sp. UFLA03-27
AGGCGGATGCCATCGGCATCCGCTGAGAGCCGGCGAATGAGGCGATATGAGTCTAAAGCGAACGGAAGTTCGCTTTAGGCGCCGTCGCTCCACCGGTCCAGCGCGGCGAGCGCCGGAGGAACGGCGGCGTCCAGCGCACGGCACAGGGTGTCGGGATCGCCCTCGCCGGTTTCCAGCGCGACTTCGAGTGACCGTGCCGCGCTGCGCAGCGCCATGCAGCCGTAAATGCCGGCCACCCCGGCGATCTTGTGGGCCATGGCCCCGGCGGTCACCCGGTCCTCGGCGTTCCAGGCCTGCTCCAGGGCGGCGTGATAGCCGCGCAGCGTGACGAGGGTGTTGGTCACCAGGGTGGCGACCCGCTCCGCCGGCAGATGCTCGCGCATCTGGCGGATGGCGTCCTCATCGAACACGGGAAGGCCGGGTGCGCCGCCCGGCGGAGCGAGCATGCCCGCCAGCGCGGACGCGACGCCGGCGCCGGAGGACTGGTGGTCCAGGATGGCGTTCAGCGCGGACAGGCGCAGCGGCTTTTCCAGAACGGCGTCGGCCCCCGCCGCCCAGCAACGCTCCGCCGCGCCGGGCTCGGCGGAGGCGGTCAGTGCCACGATGCGCAGCCCCGCCGCCGCGCTTCCGGCGCCATGGGGCAGGGCGCGGATGCGGCGGGTCGCCTCGATCCCGTCCATGTCCGGCATCTGCACGTCCATCAGGACGAGGTCGTAGCGATCCCGCTCCACCGCCGCCAGGGCGGCCTGGCCGTCGCCCACCACCGTCACCTCGTGACCGGCGCGGCGGAGCAGCGCGGCCGCGGCCTGCTGGCTGACCGGCTCGTCCTCCGCCAGCAGGACGCGCAGCGAGGGCCCTTCGTTCGTCGCGCCGGTCCGCTCCGTCCTGTCCGGATCGGGCGGCGCGGTGCGCTGGGCGCGGCTCTGCGCGATGCCCAGGCCGACCGCGAAGACCGCCAACCCTGTGAGCAGCCCGACCCCGGCGGGGGCGGCGGCGGACAATTCGGCCCCCGACCGCGGGGTGTTCGGTGCGGCCAGCCCATCCCGCAGCCCGTCCCGCAGGGCCTGCGCACCGCGGCCGGCCCGGTGGGCGAGGTCGCTGGCGGTGCCGCGCAGCAGCGTGGCGATCCCCACCGCCTTGGCGGTCAGCCCCTCCTGCTCCTGCCGCAGATCGAAGACGTTCTGCTCGTCCATTCCCAGCGCGACGAGCTGGCGCGCGGCGTCGGCGCGGCGGGGGCTGGCGGCGTCGATCGGCAGATCGTTCAGGGCGTCGAACAGCGCCGCCGTGGCCTTGCGGAATTCGGCCCGCGCCGAGGTGGCCGAGGCCGGCGCCGTCCCGGCGGCGAGCAGCCGGAGAGCCACCGCCTGCCGTGAGCCGTCGATCCGGCGCATGGTTTCGTCGCCCGGTGACGGCGTGCGCAGGGTGGCGAGCGCCTCCGCCAGCGCCTCGCTGCGGTCCGCCACCTGTTCGGCGAGGTCCTGAAGGCTGCGCTGAGCGGACAGACGGCGCTCCACCGTGGCGTTCAGCTCGTCCGCTTCCGCGCGGATGGCCAAGGCGGCAAAGCGCAGGTCCGCGCCCCATTCCCGCGGCAGGCTCTCCAGTGTGGCGCCGAGCCGGTGCGTCTTCTGGCGCAACGCGTTGTGAGCGGTCAGCCGGCGCTGGGCGGTGCCCGCCGCTTCCAGCTCGGCCGCGTCGGCGGACAGCCCGGTGGCCAACTCCGCGATGCGCATGAGGTCGAGCGCCTCATCCAGGTTCCGGGCGGCTTGGCCGCGGGCACGGGCGTCCGTCTCGGCCAAGGCGAGCCATGTGGAGCCGCCGGCGCCGGCACCGGTCAGCAGCGCGGCCAGGGCCAGCGCACCGACCCAGGGTGCACCGACCCAGGATGCGCGGAGCCGTGGAGCTCCAGCCCTGGGAGCGCTCAGCTGCGCAATCCGGCGCTCGCGGCGTGGTTCCGCCGCTGTGGATGGGCTGGCATCCTGTGCGTGCATGTCCGCCCGATGGTTCCCGTTCCTGGCGGAGCTTACACCGGCTTGGCAAGGGTTTGCCATGGGACTTCGGTCATGCCCGACAATCACGCGTTGGAGAGTCAAAGGGGGGCGATCACACCGGCGAGGTGGCCTGGGTCCAGGACGGGTCCTCGATCCGGTGCAGGCGCCCGGCCCCGGTCAGCGCGGCGCGCAGGGTCAGCGCCTTGCGCCGCGCCGGAGCCAGCCGGTGTTCCGGCGCCTCGCGCAGAATTTCCGCGCCGTAGGCGTCGGCCACCATCAGGCCGCAGTCGTCGGGAATCAGCTCCGGCGGAAAGGCGTCGTCCACGGCGAAGTAGAAGGCGTCGCACCAATCCCTGTACTCCGGCCATTTCTGGTCGGAGCGGAAGTCGGCCACGCAGCTTTTCACCTCGACGATGACGACGGTGCCGGCGCCGTCCATCGCCAGGACATCGGCGCGGCGCCCGCTGGCCAACCGGAACTCCGCCATGCTGACGAAGCCGCGCGCGGCCAGCGCCCGGCGCACCCCACGGAAGATCGGGACGGCGCCGCCCGCCGGGAGCGGCGGCTCGTCGCCCTGCAAGAGGATATCAGCCATTTGAGACGGAACAGTTCGGGAACGACAAGGCACCATGACCCGGCTTCGCGGCTTTGCCAAGGGACTTCTGCCGAATCCGGGCCGCGCGAAAGGGGCAGGCGCGGGAGCCGGCTCAAGCCATGCCGAGGGGAGCGCCATGAGAGGCGGCGTGGGGCAGGCTGCGCCGCGGCGGGAACATCAGGATGGCGGTCGTGCCGGCGCCGGGCTCGCTGTACAGGTCCAGGCGTCCGCCGTGCATCTCCATCAGCCGCTTGACCACGGGCAGGCCGATGCCGGTCCCGGTGGTGCCGCGGGGAACGGTCATGTCGGCGCTGCCGAAGGGTTCCAGGACGCGGGCCATCTCGTCCTCGGCGATGCCGGCGCCGGTGTCGGCCACCATCAGCCCGATCCCGCCGTCCGGCATGGGGCTGGCCGACAGCATCACCTGCCCGCCCGACGGGGTGAACTTCACCGCGTTCGACAGCAGGTTGGTCAGCATCCGCTGCAGCGCCCGGGCGTCGCCGTAGAGCAGGGGCAGGTCGCCGGACAGATCCTCTCCGATGTCGACGCCGCGGGCCGCGGCCTTGTCGCCGACCTGGGCCAGCGCCTGACGGGCGGCGTCGGCCACGTTGATGGCCTCCTCCTGCATTTCCGTCCGCGGGGCCTCGCTCTGCGACAGGTCGAGAATGCCGTCGATCAGCGAGAGAAGGTGCGTGCCGCTGGCGTGGATGTCCGCGGCGTAGCTGTGGTAGCGGGGAGAGCCGAGCGGGCCGAAGGTCTCGGCCAGCAGCACTTCGGAAAAGCCCAGCACCGCGTTCAGCGGGGTGCGCAGCTCGTGGCTCATGTGCGCCAGGAATTCCGCCTTGGCTCGGTGCGCGCGGTCCGATTCCGGAACGGCGGGAACCTCGGGGCCGAGTTCCACGAGGGTTACGCAGACGGAGGGTGACGCGATGCCGGCATCGAACGGGGTCGCGGCGATCCGCCAGCGCGCGCCTCCGGGCGCCATCACCAGGCGGCGCACCGTCTGCTTCTCCGCCACGCAATCGGCCAGGCAGGCGAACAGACCGGCGTCCTCGCCATCCTGGAGATCGTCCGCGCGCAGCCGGCGCCCGGCGAGGGGGTGCCCGAACAGCCGCTCCGCCGCGCGGTTGGCCGTGAGCCATTCGAAATCGCCGACAGCACCCGTGGCATCCCGCACCGCGGCCAGCACACCGACACCGTCGGCAAGGGCCGCCATTGCTGCACCCACCAACGCATCGCCGGTCGATCCACCGGCCTCCGGCTCACCCCGGTCCGAAAGCACAGAATGCCCCGCGCCAGCCGGCGTTGCCGCCTCCGGTTGTCGGTCGCGGAAAGGGGTTTCGGTCACGGCATCCATTGATCGCATAGTCGAAAAGATTCGAGAAACATGCAACCGACAAATTGCGACAATCCATCGTGTTATTGCGTGGTTATGCCGTCAATTCAGTGCCTTTTCTTGACTTTTATATAAAAATGCGCACAAATGTTCTGAAGGCCAGCGGCTTTGGGCGCCGTGCCGGAACGCTGCGCGGCTGGGTCATCCTGCAAACCGATTATCCTGCAGGGGATCGGACGAACGGCGGGCTTGATCCTTGGCGCCGCTTCCGTAGCCTGGATTGCTCGGGACCGCTTCCGGTCATCAGGAAACCGCGTGCAGGCAGGGGGGCGCCGCCCGTGACGAGCGAGGGAGCTTATCGGCAAGGCGCGGGGCGGCATGGCGCGGTCCTGGTCTTCGACACCAACGACCGGCTGTCCGCCTGGAACGATGAGGCGGAGGCTCTGCCCAGCGCCGCGCGCCTTCTGGTCCAGGGCGCCCTGCCGGAAACGCTGGCCCCTCTTTTCCGCGGCCTGCCAGCCGGCCACACCGTCACCGACTGGCCGCTCAGCGGCGGCGGGTTCGTCCGCCGCACCGCTGGCGAGGGCGCTGCCGGCGAAGCGGCCGCCGGAAATGGACCCGCGGCGGGTGCCGACCTGTCGGGCCGCCTGTTCGCCGCGGCCAGCCACGACCTGCGCCAGCCGCTGGCCGCCCTGTCGCTGCTGCTTGGAGCGCTGGAAGGGCGCCTCGACGGGGCCGCGGGTGGTGGTGGGAAGAGCGTTCCCGGTCGGGGAAACGCCCCGGCCGACCCGGCGGCGCGCGATCTGCTGAGCGCCATGGGCAACGCGGTGCAGTCGCTGCGCGGCATGGTGGACGGGCATTTCGACCTCGTGCGGCTGGAGGCCGGTCTGGTGCAACCGGACATCGGCGCCCCCGTGGTCAACGGCATCCTGACGCGGGTGGCGCTGGACGCGGCCCCGCGCTTCGACGGGCGGGGGCTGCGCTTCTCGGTGCTGCCCTGCTCGGTGCGGATCGCCACCGACGCCTCGCTTCTGGAGCGCATTCTCCAGGGGTTCATCGCCAACACCCTGCGCCACACCGAGCGGGGCCGGGTGGTGCTCGGCTGCCGTCGCCAGGGGCCGGACCTGCGGGTCGAGCTGTGGTCCACCGGGCGCGGCCTGTTGCCCGAACAACTGCGCATCCTGCGGGAGGAGTTGCGGTGCCCGGACGGGGCGGGCGATCCGTCGGTGATCGACCTCGGGCTGCGACTGGCCTGCGGGCTGGCGCGGCGGCTGGGGCACCGGCTGGAGGTGGACTCGGCGCCCGGCCGCGGCACGATGCTGGCGGTTCTGGTGCCGCGGGCCGCGGACGGCGCCGAGGAGCCGCCGGCGCTCGCGGAGCCTGCCGCACTCAACGCCACGGCGCCCGGCGAGGACGTCAGCCGCGCCCGCGTGCTGGTCATCGAGGACGACCCGATGGTGTTGGATGCGCTTGGCACGCTGCTCGGCCAGTGGGGCTGCGCGGTGGTCGCCGCGGACTCGGTGGACGCCGCGCTGGAGCGGCTGGGCCCCGGCCCGCAGCCGCCCGACCTCGTCATCTCCGACCTGCGGCTGAAGGGGGCGATGAACGGGATCGTCGCCATCCGCCAGATCGGCAAGGCGCTCGACGCCACGCTGCCCGGCCTGATCCTGACCGGCGACACCGACCCGATGCGCCTGCGCGAGGCGCGGCTGTCCGGCTATCCGCTGCTTCACAAGCCGGTGGCGCCAATGGCCCTGCGGGGTGCCGTGGCGCGGCTTCTCGGCCGCGAACGCCTGAAGTCGTGAAAACGTTTCGGGTCGCTGCCAATGCTTGGGCGGGGCGCTTCACCTTGTATTGCAGAATTGACATCAAAGTGAGGGCTCAATGCCCATGCAAACGACAATCAATAGTCAGCGCGCCCGGTGTTTTTGCTGGAACCGACTATCCATTTGGGAGGATAAGGGCTTTTCCATTATCGAGGCGCAGGACCGCTTGCTATAGTCGAACGATCCGACGATTTCGGTGAAAACGCCATTGGGAACGGGTGGGATGGCGCTGCTGGACAGAAGGAGAAGGGTCTCGTTTGCGGTCCCGGTGCTGGTCGCCGCCGGCCTGACGCTGACCTTTGGCGCTTTTTTCCAGATGCGCGCCGCCAACCGCGAGGCGGAGCGCGCGCAGCACGAGCGGCAGTTCGCCCAGTTCCATGACGCCCTGACGGAGCGGATCGGCAGTCACACGTTGCTGCTGCGGACTCTGCGCTCAGCCTTTTCCGACCCCCGCCCGGCCGACCGCGACGGCTTCGCGGCGGCGGTCCGGCCGATCATGCCGCTCTATCCCGGCTTGTGGTCGGTCGCCTGGGTAAGCCGGGTGTCCTCGGCGGAGGTGCCCGCGCTGGAGGCGGCGATGCGGGCCGCCGGCCGCCGGGACTTCACCGTTCGGAATGCGGGCGAGACGGGAGATGAGGGTCCCGGCCTGGTCCCGGCGGCTGCCCAAGGGGATCTCTTCGTCAACACGCTGGTGGAGCCGGAGCGCGGGGGGGCCTTTGGGCAGGGGATCAACATCCTCTCCCTGCCCAACCGGGCGGAGGTTCTGGCGCGGGCCTGCGCGTCGGGTGACCTGACGGCGACGGAGGCCCTGCCGCCGCGTCCGCGGGGGGAGACCGGGCGCGGCATCGGTTTGTATCTTCCCGTCTACCGCTACCCTGTGGATGAGATGGACGGGGCCGACCGCTGCGCGGAGGTCGCCGGCTACGTCTCCTCGGTCTTCGGCATCACCCGCCTCCTGGAGGAGGCGGGCAACCGTGTGGACGGCCTGCATGGGGCCGTGCATCTGCTCGACGGGCCGGCGGGCGGCGGCGGGCGCGTCCTGGCGTCCCGCGACCTCACCGGCGCGTCCGAGAACCGGGAAGGCGTTCCCTTCGGCGAGCTCCGCAAGGACGGGGACGCGGTGCTCGAGCGCGATCTGGTGATCGGTGGCCGGCGCTGGACCCTGGCGCTGGCGATTTCGTCCGAGCCGGGGCTGGCGTCGGTGGATTATCCGGCCTGGATCGTCCTGGTGATGGGGCTTCTGCTGACCGGCGCGCTGGCCGGCTACACCCGGCGCGAGGCGCAGGCCAAGCGCCTTCTGGTGACCGAGGCCCGCGCCCGCGCCGCCATGGCCCGCGCGTTGCGCGAAAGTGAGGAACGGTTCCGCATGGCGCTGCGCCATTCGCGAGTCGCCGTGTTCAGCCTGGACCGCAACCTGCGCTACATGTGGATGTACAACCCGCAGACCGGGCGGGCGGCGGAGACCTTCATCGGGCGGACCAACACCGACATCCACGCGCCGGACGACGCGGCGCGGCTGGACGCGGTGAAGAGGGCCGTTCTGGACTCCGGCACCGGAGCCCGGCAGGAGGTCCGCGTCGGCGCGGCGCCCGGCGCGGAGCAGGTGTTCGACCTGATCGTCGAACCGCTGCGGGACGAGGCCGGGGCGGTGTCGGGCGTGATCTGCGCCGCCATCGACATCTCCGACGGGGTGCGCATCCGCGAGGCGCTGGCCGAGGCCCATGCCGAGGCGGAGCGGGCCAACCGGGCCAAGTCGCGCTTCCTCGCCGCGGCCAGCCACGACCTGCGCCAGCCCTTCCAGGCGATGAGCCTGTTCCACCACATCCTGTCCGCCCGCCTGTCCGACGCCAAGCAGATGGAGGTGGCCGACAAGCTGGGGGAGGCGATCGCCTCCGGCAACACGCTGCTGAACACGCTGCTCGACACCTCGGCGCTGGAGGCCGGCAACGTCAAGCCGCGCCCCACGGTCTTCCCGTTCCAGGACATCGCCGACCGGCTGAGCCGCGAGTTCGCGGAGCAGGCGGCCAGCAAGGGCATGGACCTGCGGATGGTGCCGACCTCGGCCTATGTGCTCAGCGATCCCGTGCTGCTGGAGCGCATGGTGCGCAACCTGCTGGTCAACGCGCTGCGCTACGCCGAGACCGGGACGATCCTGCTGGGCTGCCGGCGCCGCGACGGCCACACGCTGGTCGAGGTGTGGGACACCGGGCCGGGCATTCCCGCCGACCAGCTCAAGCTGATCTTCGACGATTTCTACCGTTGCGGCACCGACCAGCGGGACAGCGGGCGCGGGCTGGGGCTGGGGCTGTCGATCGTGCGGCGCACGGCGCAGATCCTGGGCCATCAGGTCGACGTGCGGTCGCGCGTGGGCAAGGGCACGGTCTTTTCGATTTCCGTGCTGATGATCGGCGACCGCCACAACCCGCTGCCCGAGGAACCCACCTCGTCGGCGGTGAGCGCCTGAGCCTGTCCGGCCTCGCCATCTTCGCCATGCGTGCGGCGGGTGTGTGCGCCGCAAAATCGGCAGGGATGGACGGGCGCCTTCTTCGCCTTTCCACGAAAATCCCAACGATCCGTCAATCCTGCGTCTCCGCACGCAAGGTCTTGCCATGCTGCGCCTGCTCAGTGATACAATGCTGCGCGAGCGGTTTGCGGTGCTGGAAAGTAAACAGTTTCCGTCTTCCAACCGCTTGACATAGGTCATGGGGTGAGACCTTGGGCCGTCGTAAGACCGTGACGGAACGACATTTCCGCTGGTCGTCGAAGACGGTCGGCGCGGGGTGCGGTGAGGCGGCGGGACCGGCGCGGCGACGGGGTGCGACATTGTTGCACCGCAACGGAACCGCGAAATGCGCCACCCTGTCACATCTCTTTCACGGTGCCAGGCTATTCAGGGCACCCCGAACCGGCCCCTGGCGGGCGGCCCTTCCAGGGCCGGCCAATCCAGGGGTCCAACAAAAAGGCCGCGGACGACAGGGCGATCCGCAGGCCGGGAGGATTCGGCCCGGGGATCAGACGATTCCGAGCCGCTATCCGATTGAGGAGCTTCTCCAATGGACCGTGTTACCGCGCCCGCCACCCCCGACTTCGGCAAGAACGGCTCAGCCATGATCGAGAACGTCACCTTCGAGGAAATACAGATCGGCCAGCAGGCGAGCCTGTCGCGGCGTCTGACCATGTCCGACATCGAGCTGTTCGCCACGGTGTCCGGCGACATCAACCCCGCGCACCTCGACGAGGAGTATGCGGCGGACAGCCAGTTCCACAAGGTGATCGGCCACGGCATGTGGTCGGGCTCGCTGATCTCCGCCGTTCTCGGCACGCTGCTGCCGGGCCCGGGGACGATCTACATGGGCCAGGACCTGCGCTTCAAGCGACCGGTGGGCCTGGGCGACGTCATCACCGTGACGGTCACCGCCAAGGAGAAGCACGGCGAGAAGAACATCGTCGTCTTCGATTGCGTGGCGCGCAACCAGGACGGCAAGGAGGTCGTCTCCGGCCTCGCCGAGGTGATCGCGCCGACCCGCAAGGTCCGCCGCGCCGCGCACGAGCTGCCGCAGGTCCAGGTCATCCGCCACGACGGCCATGACGAGCTGCTGGGCAAGACCGAATCGCTGCCCCCGGTGCCGACCGCCGTCGTCCATCCCTGCGACGAAAGCTCGCTGAAGGGCGCGGTCGAGGCCGCCGAGGCCAACCTGATCGACCCGGTGCTGATCGGCCCGGCCTCCAAGATCAAGTCGGTCGCCGAGGCCCACGGGCTGGACATCAGCCGCTACCGCATCGTCGACGTGGCGCATTCCCACGCGTCGGCCGAGACCGGCGTCCGGCTGGCCCGCTCCGGCGAGTGCGAGGCGGTGATGAAGGGCAGCCTGCACACCGACGAGCTGATGGCCGAGGTCGTCCGCAAGGAGACCGGCCTGCGCACCGGCCGGCGGCTCAGCCACGTCTTCGTGATGAACGTGCCCACCTACCCGCGCACGCTGCTGATCACCGACGCGGCGATCAACATCTACCCGACGCTGGAAGACAAGGTCGACATCGTCCAGAACGCCATCGACCTCGCCAAGGTTCTGGGTGTCGAAACGCCGCGCGTCGCCATCCTGTCG
This sequence comes from Azospirillum sp. UFLA03-27, assembly GCF_059803775.1. Taxonomy (NCBI): domain Bacteria; kingdom Pseudomonadati; phylum Pseudomonadota; class Alphaproteobacteria; order Rhodospirillales; family Azospirillaceae; genus Azospirillum; species Azospirillum sp. UFLA03-27. The sequence goes on from NZ_JAUQTX010000232.1 coordinate 9,852, forward strand.
GCGGTCGAGACGGTGAACCCGAAGATCGCCTCGACGCTGGAGGCCGCAGCACTCTGCAAGATGGCCGACCGCGGCCAGATCAAGGGCGGCATCCTCGACGGCCCGCTGGCCTTCGACAATGCCATCAGCCTGGAAGCCGCCCGCACCAAGGGCATCGTGTCCGAGGTCGCCGGCCAAGCCGACATCCTGCTCGTTCCGGACCTGGAGGCCGGCAACATGCTGGCCAAGCAGCTCTCCTTCCTGGCCAACTCCGACGCCGCCGGCATCGTTCTGGGCGCGCGCGTGCCGATCATCCTGACCAGCCGCGCCGACAACGTGCGCACCCGTCTGGCGTCCTGCGCCGTGGCCGTCCTGGCCGCCGCCGCCCGCCGCCGCGGCGCCGCCGCCGCGGCCGAGTGAGAGGGGCACCCGTCATGACCAGCCAGAACGCGGGTGGCGGCAACGCCATCCTGGTCATCAACGCCGGTTCCTCCAGCCTGAAATTCTCGGTCTTCCGGGAAAGCGGGGCGGGGGGGCTGCGGGTGACCATCAACGGCCCTGTCTCTTATACACATCTGACGCTGCCGACGAT
>NZ_JAUQTX010000233.1:0-10340 GCF_059803775.1 Azospirillum sp. UFLA03-27
GCGTATAATCGTCGGCAGCGTCAGATGTGTATAAGAGACAGTCTGGAAGGGGTGGCGATGCCGCCTTCCTTCACCGATCTGGGGCCGGACATCGCCGATTTCGCCGACACCGCGGCGATCATGAGCAACCTCGACCTCGTGATCTCCTCCTGCACCGGCCCGGCTCATCTGGCCGGGGCGCTGGGGGTGCCGGTCTGGGTGGTGCTGCCCCTGTCGCCGGATTGGCGCTGGCTGCTGGGGCGGGAGGACAGCCCCTGGTATCCCACCGCCCGCCTGTTCCGCCAGACGCGCGTCGGCAACTGGACGGAGGTGGCCGGGCGCGTCGCCGACGCGCTGCGTGCCGCGGCTCTTACGACTTGAGAGTGATCGTCGCCTGGGTCATCTCATCGGCGGTGGACACCAGCTTGGAGGCGGCGGAGTAGGTGCGCTGCGCCTGGATCAGCGTGGTGAACTGCTCCTCGATCTTGACGTTGGAGCCCTCGACGCTGGCCGTGCTCAGCGACGCCCCGACGGTCTTCGGCGCGCTGGTGCCGGTCTCGTTGGTCAGATTGCCGAAGGAGTTCAGGCGGATGGCGCCCGAATTGGCGCTGGTCCGGAACATGGTGCCGGACACGCTTTCCAGATCGGTCGGGTTGATCACCGTCGCGTCGGGGATGCGGTAGATGTAGCGCTGCTTTCCGCCCTGGAAGTTGGCGGCGACGAAGCCGTCCTCGGTCAGCTCCGCTCCTTGATAGGTGCCGGCGCGGATGCCGTTGTTGCCCTGGACGATACCCAGATCCATGCCGGCGATGGTGGTGACGGAGTTGGTCATCTTCCCATAGGAGCCGAGATCCAGCGTCGTCTGGGCGAAGTCGCCGCCGGGGTTCAGGGTCAGGGTCGCCGGGCTCCCGGTTGGGCCGCCGGTCAGCGTGCCGTTGCGGGCGAAGTTCAGCGTGCCGAGCGATTGCCAAGTGGTGGGGTCGTTCACGTTGCCGTTGCCCACCGGTTTGCCGTCGGCGCCGACGACTCCGGCGTTGAAGACCTGCCAGGTCGAGGTGCCGTCGTCCGCCTGCCCGGTCTTTAGGAAACGCAGGGCCATCGCCCCGTCGGCGCCGTTCTTGTCGACCATGTTCAGAACGACGCCGGTGGTGTTTGCCGTGGTGATCTGACCGGTCACCGGCTGCTGGTCGTAGGGCAGGTTGAGGTTCAGCGACGCCTGGGTCGAGGCTTCACGGTAGTCCTGCAGCCCGCTCAGCGAGACCGGAGTCATGCTGCTGAGGCTGCCAAAGGAGCCGGAGCCGCTGGCGGGGTCGAGCTTGAAGCCCATCAGCGCCTTGCCGGCGCCGTTCACCAGACGGCCTTCCTTGTCGGGGGAGAAGTCGCCGGACCGCGTCAGGAAGACCGAATCGTCGCTTGTCCGGGCGGTGGTCGCGGTCGTGCCGGCCTGAGCATCCAGGTCCTGGACGAGGAAGAAGCCGTTGCCGACGATGGCCGCGTTGGTGGTGACGCCGGTCTGTGTGACGGTGCCGCCGCTGTGGTCCAACCGCTCGAAAGCGCGCACACCGTTGCCGGGGTCCTTGTTGCCGGTGCGGTCGCTCAGCACGAAGTCGGAGAACTGCGTCTCCGACGCCTTGAAGCCGGACGTGGAGGCGTTCGCGATGTTGTTCGAAATGGTGCCCAGGGCGCGGTTCTGCGCCGTCAGCCCGAGAACGCCATTGTTGAAGATCGTGGTGATGCCCATGGTCCGGCCGCCTCATTCCCATCGACGCACGTCCGTTGGAACGCGCCGCGCAGAGAACTGCAACCGTCGTGCCAGAAAGCGGGGAGCCGCTGAAACAACCCTCTCCCGTGGCGGGGGAGGGATTTGTTCAGGCCGCGGAAACCAAGGGATGGGCAGAAATTTCCCGGCGGAGGCGGCTCCTCACCCTGCGCTGGGCAGCTTTCGCCCACCCGCCGGCCCCCTCACCGGTCTCAATCGACCGGTTCGAACATCTTGGTCTGGGAGTTGATGGCCCACAGGTCGCCGCTGTCCAGGTCGAACCACCAGCCGTGCAGTTCCAGTGTCCCGGCCTCCACCCGCTCGCGGACGAAGGGGAAGGTCATCAGATTGTCCACCGACGTGCGGACGGCGGCGCGCTCGATCACGTCGGGCTTCTGCTGAAGGCGCTCGAACTCGGCCTTGCGCCGTTCCTCGTCGGTGTCTCCCTGGGCGGGCGGGATGTAGGGATCGAGCGCCGCGCTGGCGATGGACACCCAGGGCGACACGAAGTCGTTCTGGTCCGGCTCGCCCTTGCGCAGGCGGATCAGCCCCTGGATGCCGCCGCACAGGGCGTGGCCCAGCACGATGACGTGGCTGACCTGAAGCACCCGCACCGCGTATTCGATGGCCGCCGAGGTGCCGTGGTAGCTGCCGTCCGGCTGGTAGGGCGGGACGAGGTTGGCGACGTTGCGGACGACGAACATCTCGCCCGGCTCCGCCTGGGTGAGCAGCGCCGGATCGACGCGGCTGTCGGAGCAGCCGATCATCAGGATCTTGGGCTTCTGCCCCTCCTCGACGAGCTGGCGCATGCTGTCGGGCCGGCGCTCGTAGTAGCGGGCGCGGAAACCTTTCATCCCGGCGAGAAGCTGACGAATCGGAACGTCCTGGTCGCGGGTGTGTGGCATCGTTCTGATACCCCTCTTCGGTCGGGATTTAGCGGATGCGGTATAGCCCAGGCCGGGTCATGTTTCCAGAACCTCCGCAGGCGCCGGCTCGCCCCAGCGGCGGACGATGCCCGCGTCCAGCCCGAACAGGTCCAGCGCCCGCCCGACGGCATGGTCCACCAGATCGTCGATGGTCTGCGGGCGGCTGTAGAAGGCGGGGACCGGCGGAGCGATCACCGCGCCCATCTCGGCCAGTTGGGTCATGGTGCGCAGGTGCCCCAGATGAAGCGGCGTCTCGCGCACCATCAGCACCAGCGGGCGGCGCTCCTTCAGCGTGACGTCGGCGGCGCGGGTCAGCAGGGTGGAGGTCACGCCCGTGGCGATCTCGCTCATCGTGCGGACGGAGCAGGGGGCGACGATCATGCCCATGGCGCGGAAGCTGCCGCTGGCGATGGCCGCGCCGATGTCGGCGGCGGCGTAGGACACGTCGGCCAGAGCGCGCAGCTCCGCCACCTTCATGTCCGTTTCATGGGCCAGGGTGACCTCGGCGGAGCGGCTGACGACGAGGTGCGATTCGACGCCGATCCGGCGCAGCACGGACAGCAGCCGGATGCCCAGGATCACGCCCGAGGCTCCGCTGATGCCGACGACAAGACGGGAGGGTGCAGTCATGCCGAAGAAGTAGCGCGCGGGCCGGGCGTCGTCCAGAGCGCGGTCCTATGGACCTCTTCACGGGTCCGGCGCCGGGGGCGGAGGGACGGGCCGCACCCGGCGCTTAAAAGCAAAAAGCCCCCCTCCCGCCGGGGGAGAGGGGCCGGTAAGGCGGCGTCAGCGCGCCTCTTCCCGCTCTGAATAAGGCGACTCGTCGCCGTAGCCGTCCTCGCCGTCCTGGGCCTCGCGCTCCTCCTGCGACAGAGGGACGCCGCCGCGGCGGACGGCCAGGGCCAGGGACTCCTCCAGCTCGCGCTGGGTGCACAGGCCGAGCAGAACCGGGTTGCGCGGCTTGATGTTCGGGGCGTTCCAGTGCGTGCGGTCGCGGACCGCCGCGATGGTCGGCTTGGTCGTGCCGATCAGACGGCAGAGCTGGGCGTCCGACAGCTCCGGATGGTGCTTCAGCAGCCAGGCGATGGCGTCCGGCTTGTCGCCGCGCTTGGTGATCGGGGTGTAGCGCGGCCCCTTGGACCGCGCCGCCGGCAGCGGCAGGTCGGGGACCAGCAGCTTCAGGCGCAGATCCTGGTTGCGCTCGCAGCGTTCGATCTCGCCCTTGGTCAACTGACCATTGGCCACCGGGTCCAGCCCGACCATGCCGACCGCCACCTCGCCATCGGCGATGGCCTGGACCTCCAGGGAATGCAGGCCGCAGAAGGCGGCGATCTGCTCGAAGGTCAAGGATGTGTTCTCGACCAGCCAGACGGCCGTCGCTTTCGGCATCAAGGGCAGTGCCATCGTCCCTCCTGACAACTCCAACCCGACCGCACCCGCTGGCGGGTGGCGCGATCGGCCATACTTTACCGGATGGTCCCGAGCTTCGCCCTCCATATAGGGCCGGAACCGGTCGATGTAAGCGTGCTCGGGCAGGCGGCCGGGAAAACCCGGACACCGATCCCTCTGCTAACCGTCTTGGCGCGCTTTAGCAAGCCCACCCGGCTGTCCGGGAACAAGAATGAAGCGAAAAAATTACTTGAAAGGGAATTCCCGGCTGTGAAACCGGGGAATTCCCTTCGCAATCCAATGGATCGCCGGTGCGGCGACGGTCAGCCGCCAACCGTCATGACGATCTTGCCGATGTGCGCGCTGGATTCCATCAGGGCGTGCGCCTCGGCCGCCTGCTCCAGCGTGAAGACCTTGTGGATCACCGGCTTGACCGTGCCGCCTTCCAGGAGCGGCCAGACCTTCTCGCGCAGGGCGGCGGCGATGCGGCCCTTCTCCTCGACCGAGCGGGCGCGCAGGGTGGAGCCGGTGAGGGTCAGGCGCTTGGTCATCACCGGGAACATGTTGATGGAGACCTTCGGCCCCTGGAGGAAGGCGATGGAGACGTGCCGCCCGTCGGGGGCCATGATGCCGATGTCGCGGGCGATGTAGTCGCCGCCGACCATGTCCAGCACCACGTCGACGCCGCGCCCGCCGGTCTCCTTCTGGATGACGGCGGCAAAGTCCTCGGTCTTGTAGTCGATGGCGCGGTCGGCGCCCAGCTCCTCGCAGGCACGGCACTTCTCGGCGCTGCCGGCGGTGGTGAAGACCTTGGCCCCGAAGGCCTTGGCGAGCTGGATGGCCGTGGTGCCGATGCCGCTGGAGCCGCCATGGACCAGCAGCGTCTCGCCGGGCTTCAGCGCGCCGCGCTCGAACACGTTGGTCCAGACGGTGAAGAAGGTCTCCGGCACGGCGGCGGCCTCGACCATGCCATAGCCCTTCGGCACGGGCAGGAGCTGTGGCGCCGGGACCACGCAATACTGGGCATAGCCGCCGCCGGCGATCAGGGCGCAGACCGCGTCGTCTGCGGCCCACTCCGTGACGCCCTCGCCGATGGCGACGACGCGCCCGGCGATCTCCAGGCCGGGCAGGTCGGAGGCGCCCGGCGGCGGGTCGTAGCGGCCCTGGCGCTGCAGCATGTCCGGACGGTTGACGCCCGCCGCCTCCACCGCCACCAGCACCTCGCCGGGGCCGGGCACCGGGGCGGGACGCTGCACGGTGCGCAGGACCTCCGGACCGCCGGGTTGCGAAATCTCGACGCAGGTCATGCTGTCCGGCAGGGCGATGCCCATGGTGTCTTCCCCCATTCCTCGTTGACGCGGTGTCCGCCAATCCGGCTGTCGCCACTCCGGGCGGCCGGGCCGTTTGTGTCCGCAGGCGCCCAAAGTTAGAATTCCGCACCGGCGCTGACAAGCACGCCCCGCCGGCCTTTCCGACGTGCGGGAAGCGGACGGTGCGGGGCAGGGATGCGCGAACGCGGGAGGAGCAGCCCAATGGACATTGACGATCTGGAGCCGCGCAAGGCCAAGCCGGCGCTGAAGGACCTGACCGCGCTGGGCGTGGCGGAGCTGAAGGACTACATCGCCGGGCTGGAGGCTGAGATTGCCCGCGCCCGCGCCGCTATCGCCGCAAAGGAGGCGCAGAAGAACGCTGCCGAAGCCTTCTTTAAGAAGCCGTCCTGACGAACGGAAAAAGCCCCTCGCCCGGGATGGGAGAGGGGCGTCGCTCCGTGAAATCTCAGTCCGCGCCGACCAGATCGCGGTAGCAGTGCCAGGAGGCGTGGCCGATCAGCGGCAGGGCCAGCGCCAGCCCCAGGAAGCCGGTGACCATCCCCGCCGCGGTGAACAGCACGATCAGGAAAGCCCAGCCAGCCATGGTCCGCAGATTCTCGCGCAGCACCGCGACGCTGGTCGCCATGGCGGTGAAGCTGTCCGTCTCGCGGTCCAGCAGCATCGGGATCGACACCACGCTGATGGCGAAGACCGCCGTGGCGATGACGCCGCCGACGATGGTCCCGGTCAGCAGGAACGGGATCGTCTGGGCCGAGAAGAAAATGCGGTCGACGAGCTGGTCGAAGGCCGGCGGCTCGGTCGCGAAGAACAGCGCGAACAGCAGGAAGGCGATGCGGATCCAGGCCAGCATGGCCAGCATCAGCGCCAGCCCGATCCCGGCGATCTGCACGCCGTTGCGGCGGTAGGCCCCGACGACCTTCATCAGGGTCGGCGTCTCCCCGCGCTCCAGCAGGCGGCTGGTCTCGTAGAGGCCGACGGCGAAGACCGGCCCCAGCAGCATGAACCCCGCCGCCATCGGCAGGACCAGATACTGCATGTCCTGCATCGACAGCACGGCCACCAGCGCGAGGCTGGACAGCACCGCCAGCAGGCCATAGGCGGCGCTGATCATGGGGCTGGCGCACATGTCGCGCCAGCCGGCGCTCAGCCACACCCAGGGGCGGTCGACGTCGACGCTGCGGATTCGCGGAAGATAGGATGCCGGCTTGTGGAATTCGGAGGGTTCTTTGCGCCGGACCGGCCGATGGAATTGGGACGCACCGCGGTGAGACGACATGTCGACCATGTTGATGGTCCTCCCCTTTGCCCATTGCGCCTCTCGTGAGGGGGGAGTGTAGCAAAGCGACCCGCTGCGTTCCAGATTGTCTTATGGACGAATTGTTTGAATACCTAATTGTCACAAAAGCGATACCAAAGCATGGGCTTGGCGGTCACTCGCCAGCCTTTTCGCCGCCAGCCTTTTCGCCGTCGACCTTCTTGCCGTCGAGATCCGCCTTGCGGCGCTCGGCGTCCTGACGATCGCGCAGCTTCTCGGCCTTGGTGCGCCCGAAGCGGACACGGTTCTCCTCGGCGGTTTTTTCACGCTCTTCCTTCTGGCGCATCTTCCGGAAGCGGTTCAGGTTCACGACATCGGCCATAGGGCGCGTCTCCTGAGGGCGGGGCATATCGTCTTTTGGACAACTCGGCCGTTGGAATGCCCAAATTGCTTGTTTTCTTTCGGGACGATAGTTTAGCGGAACCCCGTGCCACCCGGAAGACCGGAGCGGGCGCCAGCGGTTCCCGCGGCTTGTGGCGGATATCTTGTGGCAGGAATACGGCGACTTAACAGCCGAACGGTGGGGAAGGCGGGGCAACCGGTGAAGAAACTCCTGATCGCGGCGCTGATTCTATTTGGCCTGCTGGTGGCCGCGGTGCTGATTGTGCCGAGCGTGGTCGACTGGAACGCCTACAAGGCCCAGATCGCGGACAAGGTGTCCGCCGCCACGGGCCGCAAGGTGGAGCTGAGGGGCGACATCGGGCTGTCCCTGCTGCCGGCCCCGGCGCTGACAGTGCGCGACGCGCGGCTGGCCAACGCGCCCGGCGGGTCCGAGGAGGACATGGCCCGCCTGAAGGAGCTAGACGTCCGTGTGGCCCTCGGCCCGCTGCTCGGCGGTCACATCCAGGTGCAGAGCATCAAGCTGATCGACCCGACCTTCCTGTTCGAGACGCTGCCCGACGGGCGCTTCAACTGGGATCTCTCGGGCGCCGACGCCGGCCGTGCGGCGGGCGGCGGACCGGGCGGATCGGGCGATGGGCTGGCCTCGGCGGTCAGCTTCGATCAGGTGACGGTGCAGAACGGCACCATCCAGTACCGCGACGCCCGCACCGGCCAGTCGGAGGTGATCGACCAGGTCGACGCGCGCATCGTCGCCGGCAGCTTCACCGGGCCGTTCCAGGGGCAGGGCAGCTTCCGGGCGCGCGGCGTGCCGCTGCGCGGGGAGATGTTCGTCAGCCGCCTGATCGACGGCGCCGCCGTCCAGGTCCGGGCGGCGCTGTCGATGGCCGATACCGACGCCACGCTGCGCTTCGCCGGAATCGTCACCAACCCGCCGGGCAGCGGCGGCTCGCGCGCCCAGGGCGATCTGCGCGTCGAAGGAAGCGACCTGTCCCGCGCGCTGGCCCTGGTCCGCAAAGGCTCTGCCGCGGGCGAGGACAAGAAGGCGAACGCGTTGCTCGCCCAGTCCTTCGGCATCCGTACGGCGGTCGAAGCGTCCCCGACCGCGGCGAGCTTCACGAATCTGGAGGCGCAGCTCGGCGACACGCGCGCCACCGGCACGGCGACCCTGCGCAGCGGAACGCCGGCCAGGGCGGAACTGACGCTGGCCCTGAACCGGCTCGATCTCGACGCCTGGCTGGACCGCGCGGGCGCCGGCGGTGGTTCGGACGCCGGCGCCCAGCCTGCCGCCCGCAATGGGAACACGGCCAAAAGCGCGCCGCCCAGCGCTCCATCCGGCAGCGCCCCAGCCCCGACCGGCGGCACGACCCCGCCCGGCGGCTTCGCCCTGCCGGACACGCTGGACGCCAAGCTCGACCTCGCGGTGGACGGCATCACTTACAACGGCGGCGTCATCCGCCAGGGGCGGGTGGAGGCCAGCCTGACCGGCGGCACATTGAACATCGACCGTGTCAGCGCGCTGCTGCCCGGCGGCTCCGACATCGTGGCGGCGGGGGAACTGGCGGCGGCCAACGGCCAGCCGAACGTCAATCTGCGGATGGAGGCGAACGCCGACAACCTGCGCGCTGTGCTGGAATGGCTGCGTGTGGACGTCCGCGCCGTTCCGGCAGACCGGCTGCGCCGGGCCTCGGTCGCCGCGCAGTTGCAGGGGCGGCCGGGGCGGCTGGACGTGAACGGGCTGGACCTGCGGGTGGACGCCAGCCGCCTGACCGGCGCCGTCGCCTATGTGGACCGCGGGCGGCCCGCCTTCGGCGCGCGGCTCGACCTCGACCGGCTGAACCTCGACGCCTATCTGCCCCAACCGGGCGGCGATGCGGCGCCCCAGGCCACCCCTGCCGCCAATGGCGTGGGCAGTGGCAACGCCGCGGCTCCCGCTTCCGCCAATGGTGCCACCCAGGCCCCCGCGCGCAACGGGCGCTCCTCGATGACACCGGCCCGGCTGCTGGCCGGTGTCGACGCGAACCTGGAATTGTCGGTCGGGCAACTGACCGTGCGCAACACGCCGGTCCAGGGGCTTCGGCTCGACGCCACCGCCGCGGGCGGAGCCCTGTCCATCAAGGAGGCGACGGTGCAGGACGCCGCCGGGGTGAAGCTCCGCCTGGACGGGCAGATCGCCGGGCTGGAGCCGCTGCGCGGCGCCCATCTGACGCTGAACGCCGAGGCCGCCAGCCTGGAAGGCGTGGCCCGCGCCGTTCCCTGGCCGGAGGGCGCCCCCGCGCCGGAGCGGCTGGGAGCGGTGAAGGCGCAGGTCCGCCTGTCGGGCGACGCCGAGCGTCTGGCGGTCGAGCTGGGGGCTGAGGCGGCCGAAGGCTCGCTGGAGGCGGGCGGCACGGTGCTGAACGTCGAGAAGAACCCGTCCGTCGATCTGAAGCTGCGCGCCAAGCATCCGGAGCTGGCCCGGCTGGCCAGCCTGTTCACCGATAACCCGTCTTCCGGCGGCGCAGTGTCCGGTTCCTACGGCCCGATGGACCTCTACACGGAGCTGGCGGGGACGCGGAAAGCCTTCACGTTGGGCAGCATCCAGGGCGTGCTGGCCGGCGTCACCGTCAAGGGCAAGGCCAGCGCCGACCTGAACGGCAGCAAGCCGCGGGTGGAAGCCGACCTGCAGACCGGCGACCTGGAGCTGGACCGGCTGGCGGCGCTTCCCGCCGCCGCGGCCCGCCCTGCCGGCGCCACTTCTCCGGCGGCCGTGGCGTCGCCGGGCGCGCCCCCCGCCGCGACGGGGGATTTCAGCGGGCTGCGCCGCTTCGACGGGCGTTTCGCGCTGACCTCATCCGCTCTCGTCAAGGGCGGCACGCGGATCGAGAATCCGGCCCTGCGCGCCACCGTGACCAACGGCGTGCTGACGGTGGAGCGGTTCGACGGCACCCTGATGGGTGGCCAGCTCGGCGCCACCGGGCGGCTCGCCGCTCCGGGCAATCAGACGCCGACCGCCGAGGCCACCATCACCCTGTCCAAGGCCAAGCTGGCCGAGGCGGTGGGCGGCGGCCTGGCCGGCGGAGCGCTGGAGATCGCTGGGGGCGTGCTCGACGCCGAGGCCAATTTGACGACCAGCGGGGCCGGCGGCGACGCCATGCTCAAGGCGCTGGCCGGCCAGGGCCGGATCAGCGCCCGTGACGGTCTGCTGCGAGGCTTCGACCTCGGCGCCCTGCGCGACCGGCTGACCAAGCTGGAGCGTCCGCAGGAGCTGCTGGGCGCCGTGACTGTCTCTTATACACATCTCCGAGCCCACGAGACTATAA
>NZ_JAUQTX010000234.1:0-10283 GCF_059803775.1 Azospirillum sp. UFLA03-27
GCGTATAATCGTCGGCAGCGTCAGATGTGTATAAGAGACAGGGGGGCAACCGTTCGCTGATCAACCCCTCACGGCTGATACGGCTTCACCACCAGCTCACCCGCGATGATCTTCCGCTTGGCGTCCTCGACGGCCTTCTCCATCTCCGCCGTGACAAGCTTGCGGTTGCTCTCGTCGAGCGCGTAGCCGACGCCCTCCTCCTTCAGCCCGACGACGCGGTGGCCCGCCGTCCAGCTGCCGTCCTTGGCCGACTTCATGCAGTCGTAGACGGTCACGTCCACCCGCTTGACCATCGAGGTCAGGATCTTGCCCGGGTGAATCCAGTTCTGGTTGCTGTCCACCCCGACCCCCAGCTTGCCGGCGTCCGCCGCGGCCTGGAGAACGCCCAGCCCGGTCGCCCCGGCCGCCGCGAAGACCACGTCGGCGCCGCGCCCGAACTGGCTCTTGGCCAGCTCCGCCCCGCGGGTGGGGTCGTTCCAGGCGGCGGGGGTGGTGCCGGTCATGTTGGTGAAGACCTCGCCGTCCGCCTTCACATGTTTCACGCCCTGCTCGTAGCCGGTCAGGAAGTTGCGGATCAACGGGATGTCCATGCCCCCGATGAAGCCGACCTTGCCGCTCTGCGAGGCCATCGCCGCCAGCATGCCGACGAGGAAGGAGCCCTCATGCTCCTTGAAGGTCACCGACTGCACGTTGGGCAGGTCCAGCTTGTCGTCGATCAGGCAGAACTTGGTGTTGGGATACTCCCGCGACACCTTGTCCACGGCGGCGGACTGGGAGAAGCCGACCGCCGTGATGACGGTGGCGCCGCGCCGCGCCATGTTGCGCAGCGCCTGCTCGCGCTGGCCCTCGCTGGTGACCTCGAACTCGCGGTAGACGATCCCGGTCTCCTTCTTGAAGCGCTCCGCCCCGTTGTAGGCCGCCTCGTTGAAGGACTTGTCGAACTTGCCGCCCTGGTCGAACACCACCGCCGGCATGAACTCGTCCGCCGCCAGGGCGGGGCCCGCGGCGGGAACGGTCGCCGCCGTCAGCGACAGGGCCAGGATGGTCAGAATGCGCGTCATCGTCATCGTTCCGCTTCCCCGTTCCGGTGCGCCCGCTCGCCGGGTCGTGGCGGCCAGGATAGCGGCTCCTCCCGCCCGGTGACAGGGGGCACATGGCGTGGGGAATTCCGCCGCAGGTCACAGCCCGTATGGGACCTCCTCCCGCAACGCCGGTTGACGGAAGGGCGGTGGCCCGCTATCACGCCCGCCATTGCCCGAAGGAGGGTCTCGGAGGAGGGAATCGCAGATTGGACGAGGTGATCGGCGTGCATGGTCTGGTGGTGCTGCTGCAGGGCATCGTCCTTGGAATCGCCATCGCCGCCCCCGTCGGTCCCATTGGCCTGCTCTGCATCCGCCGCACGCTCCAGCACGGGCCGCTGATGGGCTTCTTCACCGGCTTCGGCGCCGCCGTGGCCGACACCATCTACGGCGCCATCGCGGCCTTCGGCGTGTCCGCCGCGCTGGATTTCCTGCAAGGGCACGAGATCGCCTTCCAGCTCGTCGGCGGCATCTTCCTGATCGTCGTCGCCATCCGCACCTTCCGCCAGAAGCCGGAGGACGAGGAGCGCGAGGCCGCCAGCGCGCCCGACACGCCGTCCTTCCTCGGCGGCTTCATGACCGGCCTGTCGCTGACCCTGACCAATCCGGCGACCATCATGGCCTTCATCGCCATCTTCGCCGGCTTCGGTCTAGGCGGCAATCTGGGTCGGGTGGACGCTTCCACACTGGTGGCCGGGGTCTTCATCGGCGCGTCCTTGTGGTGGTTCACCCTGTCCATGGGCGTCGCCGCCGTGCGCCACCGCATCTCCGACCGCGGGCTGACCCGGCTGAACCATTGCACGGGAGTGGCGCTGGCGGCCTTCGGCATTTGGGCGCTCGGCATGGCCGTCACCGGCATGGCCGGCTGGGCCATGGGCTGACCCTTGTGGGCTGACCCTTGTGGGCTGAGCTCTAGGGGCTGAGCGGGGCTCCCGCCACCGGCGGATCGCCGTCCGGGCCGCGCGACGACCTCTGGGCGCGGCGGATGCCCTGGAAATGGCTGATAAGCCGGTACAGGTACAGCCCGACCAGGACCACCAGCAGCCCCACGGTGAAATAGCCAACGAGGCTGTGCGCGAAGGGCCAGCGGGACAGCATGTAGCCGGTCCAGGCGAGCAGCAAGGTCCACAGGATCGACCCGGCCCCGGAATAGAGGCAGTAGAGCGGGATCGACATCCGGCAGGCCCCCGCCGGGATCGAGATCAGCGTCCGCACGCCCGGCACCGGCTGGGTCAGGAAGACGGCGATGCCGCCATGCTTTCCAAACCACTCCGTGCTTCGTCGGACCTTCTTGGGGTGGATCGTCAGCCAGTGGCCGTAACGTTTTAAAAAGGCTTCCAGCCGGTCGCGTCCCATCAGCCGACTGGGCAGGAACCAGACCAGCTGCCCGGCCAGCGAGCCCAACCCACCGGCCAGGGCGACGCCGAGTAGATTGTACTCGCCCTGCGCCGCCGCGATGCCAGCCAATGGAATAACCGACTCGGCCGGAACTGGCGGAATCACCCGCGCCAGGACCAGGAGCAGGAAGATGCCCACGTAATTCATCGTGTGCATCACATCCACCAGCCAATTGGTCAGCCCGTCCGCCATTTCAGCCCATCCAATCTTTTGTCTTTCTGGAACAGGGTTCAGCGGCAGACGGTTCCTGGCCCGTCAATGGGGCGAAAGAGAGGGTTACCACCTTTTCCTTTCCTGCTTGACCGACATCAAAGCGCAGACGCCCTGAATTTTATAAGAATCACTTCCATACCTGCCCCCTTGCAGGCCCCGTCCTGCGCGGGGTCACCCGGGCTTTCATGGCGGAATTTCCAAATGCAGCTTGGCAATCTGAAGATTTCCACCAAGATCCTCTCCATCATCGTTTTCCTGGCTGCGATCTGCGCAGGCATCACCGCCACATCGATCGCCGGTCTGGACGCGCTGAGCCGCGCTACCGACGAAATCCAGTTGGCCGGCGAAGAAATGAAGTTGGGCGCGCGCATCAACCGGATGGTTGTCGAACTGAACCGCGACGAGTACCGGCTGGCCGCCAATCCCGGCGATCTGGAGCAGGTTCTCCCGTCCATCGGCAAGACGCGCGAGGCCGTGAGCGGGCTGCTTGCCAAGGTCAAGGGAACCAGCGACGCGGAGCAGAGCCGTATGCTGTCCTCGTTCGAGAGCGCCCTGGCGCTCTATTACAAAGAACTTGAAGACACGATCGCCGTTGCTCGCCGGATCAGGGGCGGCAGCGATCTGACCCAAAATCAGCGCGACATCCTGGCGTCGGTGGATGCAAGCGCGACCGCCGCGCGGGCACTTCAGAGTCTGACCATCGCCTACACCAGCTACACCGACGAAAAGGCGTCGCGGCTGTCGCAGGATGCGTCCGCCCTGGCGGAATCCCGGTCGGTCCAGCTCGTCACCGCCGCCGCCATCGGCATCCTGGCAGGGCTTCTGCTCGGCTGGACGGTGTCCCAGTTCGGCATCGTCCGACCCGTGAAAGCCATCGTCGCCTGCCTGCGCGGCCTTGCCGACGGCAACCTGGATACTCTGCTGTACGGCACCGGACGCAAGGACGAGGTCGGGGAGATCGCCGCCACAGCGGAGGTGTTCAAGACCAACCTGATCCGCAACCGCGCGATGGAGCGCGAGGCCAAGGAGGCCGCAGCCAGTTCCCAGGCGGAGAAGCGGGCGGCGATGCTCGACCTCGCGGGCCGGTTCGAAGCGCGGGTGGGGGTCATCGTCAACGACGTCGGCGGCGCCGCGACGGAGCTTCAGGCCACCGCCTCCCAGCTCTCCGCCGCGGTCGAGGAAGTCAGCGCCCAGTGCGGCGCCGTGGCCGGTGCGTCGGAAGAGGCCAGCGCCAACGTGCAGACCGTCGCCGCGGCGTCGGAGGAAATGTCCGCCTCCATTCACGAGCTGGCAGAGCGCGTGTCCCGCGCCGCCGCCCGCTCCAAGGCTGCGGCGGAGGGAGCCGATCTGGCGCAGACCCAGCTCGATTCCCTGTCCGGAGCCATCGAGCAGGTGGACCAGATCGTCGCCGCCATCAACTCCGTCGCCTCCCAGACCAACCTGCTGGCTCTGAACGCGACCATCGAGGCCGCCCGCGCGGGCGAGGCCGGCAAGGGCTTCGCCGTGGTGGCGAGCGAGGTCAAAAACCTGGCCAACCAGACCCACGCGATGACGGAGCAGATCGGCAACCAGATCGCCGCGGTGAAGAGCGCCTCCAACAGGACGGTGGACGCCATGCGCGCGATCATCATCCAGGTCGAGGACATCGACCGTTCCACCGCGGAGATGGCCGCCTCCGTCGAGCAGCAGAGCGCGGCGACGGGCGAGATCAGCCGCAACGCCCAGCAAGCGGCCAACGGCACCGCGGAAGTGTCCCGCAATGTCGTCGGCATCCAGCAGGCGGAGGCGGAGACGAGCGCCGCCACCCACAGCGTGAAGGGAGCCGCCGACCAGTTGGCCGAACGTGCGGTCGGCCTGAAGCGCGAGGTGGACCAGTTCCTGGCCGAGGTGCGCGCGGCATAGACAGCCGCGCGTTCGGAACGCCCCTCAGCCCCGGGTGTCGCCCGGCGGCGGGGGCGGCGGAGCGCTCTCCGCAACGGTAGCGCGGCCCGGATCGCGCTTCTGGCATTCCAGAAGGATGTCGCGCGCGATCGGCGCCGCCGCGGTGGACCCGCCGCCGCCGTGCTCAACGAACACCGCGCAGGCGTAGCGCGGGGAGCTGACCGGCGCGTAGGAGATGAACAGCGCGTGGTCGCGCTCCCGCCAGGGCAGGTCCTCGTTCTTCTTCACGCCGGTGCTGCGCTCCGCCATGGTGATGCGGCGGACCTGGGCGGAGCCGGTCTTGCCGGCCATCTCATAGCCGGGCTCGGTGATGCGCGACTTGTAGGCAGTGCCGTTCGGCGCGTTGGTCACTTCGTAGAGGCCACGCAGGACGAGGTCGAGGTTCTCCTTCTTCACCCCGATCGGCGGCCAGCTCGTCTGCTCGCCCGACAACGCCTTGATCTGCTTGGTCAGGTGAGGCTTCACCGCGAAGCCGCCGTTGGCCAGCCGCGCGGTCATGGCGACGAGCTGCATCGGTGTGGACAGCACGTAGCCCTGCCCGATCGCCGCGATCAGCGTCTCGCCCTGCGCCCAGGGCTTTCCCAAGGCGCCCTTCTTCCAGTCGATGGACGGGATCAGGCCCGGCCGCTCGTGGGGCAGGTCCAGCCCGGTCAACTGCCCCATGTCGAAGCGGTTGGCCATCTCGGCGATGCGGTCGATGCCGATGCGCCGCGACACGTCGTAGAACCATACGTCGCAGGAATGGCGCAGCGCGCCGACCACATCCACCGTGCCATGCCCGCCCTTCTTCCAGCAGTGGAAGCGGTGGTCGCCGAGGTCCATGTGGCCCGGACAGAACACCGAGTGGTTGCGGCTGATCAACCCGGACTCCAACGCCGCCAGGGCCACCACCGGCTTGAAGGTCGAGCCCGGCGGGTATTGCCCGGCCACGGCCTTGTTGTTCAGCGGAGTTGCCTGGTTGGACAGCAGTTCCTCCCACAGCTCGGCACTGATGCCCATGGTGAACTGGTTGGGGTCGTAGCTGGGGTGGGAACACAGGGCGTAGATGCCGCCGGTGTGCACGTCCATCACCACACAGGAGGCGCTGACCTCCTGCGCCAGCCGCTGCTGCACGAACTTCTGAAGGCCGATGTCGATGGTCAGCTGGACCTCGCGGCCCGGCTGCCCCTCGTCGCGCGACAGCTCGCGGATGACGCGCCCGACCGCGTTGACCTCAAGCTGGCTGGTCCCCGCCGTGCCGCGCAGCGCCTTCTCGTGATACTTCTCCATCCCGGCCTTGCCGATGCGGAAGCCGGGCAGCGACAGCACAGGGTCGCCGTTCAGCTCCGCCTCCGACACGGCGCCGACATAGCCCAGGATGTGCGCGGTCGCCTCCGCCTCCGGGTAGTGGCGGATCTCGCCGACCTCGATGGCGACGCCCGGCAGGTCCGGCGTGTTCATCTCGATGGTGGCGACCTGTTCCCAGGTCAGGTTCTCACGCACGGTGACCGGCACGAAGCGGCGCTTGCGGTGCAGCTCGCGCATCACGCGGCGGCGGTCGCCGTCGGTCAGCGGGACGATCTTGGAGATCTTGTCCAGCGTATCTTGGATGTTGCGCGTGCGCTCCGACACCACGACGACGCGGTAGTTCTGCTGGTTCACCGCCAGCGGTGCGCCGAACCGGTCGACGATGGTGCCGCGCGACGGGGCGACCAGCCGGAGGCTGATGCGGTTCTCCTCCGCCAGCATGGTGAAGCGCGCGGATTCCACCACCTGCAGGTAATAGAGCCGCCCGACCAGAGCGGACAGACCGGCGAGCTTCAGCCCGCCCAGCACGGCGGCGCGGCGGGTCAGCAGGCGGTAGCGGTCGGTGTCGCGGTCCATCGCAGTCAAAGGCTCACATCCCCTGCCAGATCATCCCTGCCGGCTATCCCTGCCCATCATCCCTGAAGAAACGCGCGGTGCACGCGGATCAGCATCCAGGCGATGGCCGGGAAGAAGGCCATGGTCAGCAGCGCCTGGAACAGCGCCGGCCGGAACGGCAGCACCGTCGCCTGGAGCGCCGAAAAGGCCAGCCATTGAGTGCAGGCCACGCCCATCATGACCAGCCCGAAGCCGAACCACATCAGGGCGAAGGTGCTCGACGCCAGCACACGCCGCTGGCTGGACACCGCCCAATGGACCAGCACCAGCACCAGCGCGTTCACCCCCAGCGGCCCGCCGGTCAGCAGGTCCTGCAGCAAGCCGATCAGGAAGGCGGTGCCCGGCCCCATCAGGTCGGGCCGGTGGATCGCCCAATAATAGACGGCGATGGCGGTCAGGAAAGGCGCCACCGACGCATAGCCGGGCAGCGGCACCGGAATCATCCCGGCCAGCGCCAGCATGACCGTCACCGCGAACGGGGCGAGATTCCGTCCCGTCTTGTCCAACCGCTGCCACAAGGTCAGCGTCATTTCGACTCGGACGACGGTTCCGCCTCGCTTCCCGGCAGGCTGAACTCGACCAGCTGCAGGTGCTCGACCCGCGACAGATCGACGTTCGGCTGCACCCGGACGCCACGTTCACCGACCGAGGACACCACGCCCACCGGCAGGCCCGGCGGGAACTGCCCGCCGTGACCGGAGGTGACCACCCGCTCGCCAACCTGCACCGGCGCTTCCGGCGGCAGGTAGAGGAGCCGGGTCTGGTCGGAATTGTCGCCCGCCATCACCGCCCGCTGGCGCGAGCGCTCCAGAACCACGGGGATGCGCGTGTTGATGTCGGTCAGCAGGAGGACGCGGGCCGACCATTCCCCGACCTCGATCACCCGGCCGACCAGCCCGCTGCCGGCGATGGCCGCCTGCCCCTTGCGCACCCCGTCGCGGCGGCCGGCGGTGACCACCAGCGTGCGCAGGAAGGAGCTGCCCGGAGCGGCGATGACCCGCGCCGTGATGAAGGAGGACGACGGTTCTGGCGTCGCCTTGAGAAGGGAACGCAGGCTGATGTTCTCCGCCTCCAGCCGCAGCGCGGCCTGCTTCCACTGCAGCAGCCGCGCGTTCTCCGCTTTCAGCCGCTGGTTCTCTTCGAAGGCGTTCTGCACTTCGACCACCGACTCCACGACATGGGCGGCGGTGGCGGCGGGGCGGGAGATCGCGTCGAGGATCGGGGCGAAGGCGTCGGTCACCCGGGCGCGCGCGCTGTCCACCGACAGCGCGTCGATCCGGCCCACCATCATCAGGGCGACGGAGGCGAGCACCAGCAACAGGAAGGAGAAGCGCTGGGCGAGCGCCCGCAAGGGGGCGGCGAGGCGCACGACGGAACCGGAATTGCGAGGCTTCACAGGATCATCCCGTCCAGGTACGCGATCCGCCCCCGGCTACGCCGGCGAATGGACGTACCACCGGGGGAACCCAAGCGAGCAATACACCAATCAGTAGGCGCTGACCAAGACGTTTCGCAGCGTCTTCATCTCTTCCAGCGCCCGCCCGGTGCCCAGCGCGACGCAGGACAGCGGGTCGTCGGCGATCGACACCGGCAGGCCGGTGGCGTGGCGCAGGACGAAGTCCAGGTTGCCCAGCAGAGCGCCGCCGCCGGTCAGCACGATGCCCTTGTCCACGATGTCCGCGGCCAGTTCCGGCGCCGTGTGCTCAAGCGCGACCTTCACCGCCTCGACGATGGCCGACACCGGTTCCGCCAGGGACTCGGCGATCTGCCGCTCGGAGATGATGAGTTCCTTGGGCACGCCGTTCATCAGGTCGCGGCCCTTGATCTCCAGGATGCGGCCCTCGCCGTCTTCCGGCGGGCAGGCCGACCCGATTTCCTTCTTGATCCGCTCCGCCGAGCCTTCGCCGACCAGCAGATTGTGGGTGCGGCGGATGTAGCCGATGATGGCCTCGTCCATCTTGTCGCCGCCCACGCGGACGGAGCGGGAATAGACGATGCCGCCCAGCGACAGCACGGCCACCTCGGTGGTGCCGCCGCCGATGTCCACGACCATGGAACCGGTCGGCTCCGTCACCGGGAGTCCGGCACCGATCGCGGCGGCCATCGGCTCCTCGATCAGGAAGACGCGGCGGGCGCCGGCGGCCTCCGCCGATTCCTGGATCGCGCGGCGCTCCACGGCGGTGGAGCCCGACGGCACGCAGATGATGACCTGCGGGCTGGCGAAGCTGCGCCGGTTGTGCACCTTGCGGATGAAGTGCTTGATCATCTCCTCGGCGACTTCGAAGTCGGCGATGACGCCGTCGCGGAGGGGGCGGATGGCCTGGATGTTGCCGGGCGTGCGGCCCAGCATCATCTTCGCCTCGTCGCCGACGGCCAGCACCTGCTTCTTGCCGCGGACGTTGGCGATGGCCACGACCGAGGGTTCGTTCAGAACGATGCCACGGCCCTTGACATAGACCAGGGTGTTGGCCGTCCCCAAATCGATCGCCATGTCGGCGGAAAGCACGCCGAGGAGTTTGGAAAGCATGGACCCGACTAACTCTTCAATGCGGTTGAGACGGCCTTGCCGGCGATGTGCCCGCTCCGGTGCGGAGGGCCACGCCCGCCAACGGTTCCATAGACGAATGCCCCTTCGCGCTCAAGCGGAGAGTGCAACCGGCACGCCTTGCCGAGCCCTGTTGCCGGCGCCCGTGGGGCGGTCACCGGCGCCAGTCCGGCGCTCTGGTCGATGGGAGGCGGTCCTTGAGGCAAGGCCGGTCCCGGCGGAATGTCCAGTCCCCGAAGTGCTGGCGGAACGCCGTCCTCCGGTGCCCGCCACACTGCCGCGTCAGGGTTAATTTTCCGTCAACAGGAGGCGGAAACCTCCGGCGTCCGGCCAAACCGCCCCGCTCGCGGCGGGGGTATCCTTAGGCTGATTCCCAACCCGCCGCAACGGCTTTGTGTCGGGTTTGAAACCGCTCCGGCACCCTGGTGCCGGCCCTCTCCGGCGGCCTCAATGATGGTCGGATTTCGCCGTGGTCGCAGCCTTGCCGTGCGCTCCGTGATGGCTCCCTTCCAACCGGTCCATCAGGGCCAGCAGGACGCCCGACACCACGAAGGTCATGTGGACGATGACCATCCACATCAGGTTTTCCTTGCTGGTGTTGTCGATGTTCATGAAGCTCTTCAGCAGGTGGATGCCAGAGATCGCCACGATGGAGGCGATCAGCTTCAGCTTCAGCCCGCCGAAGTCGACCTTGCCCATCCATTCCGGACGGTCCTTGTGGTCGGCCACGTCGATCTTCGACACGAAGTTCTCGTATCCCGAAAAGATCACCATCAGCAGCAGGTTGCCGGCCAGCGACAGGTCGATCAGGGTCAGCACGGCCAGCAGCACGTCCTTTTCCTGCATCTCCAGCACATGCGGGACGATGTGGAAGATCTCCTGGGTGAACTTCGCCAGCAGGAGCACCAGCGACACGACGAGCCCCAGATAGAAGGGGGCGAGCAGCCAGCGGCTTGCGAAGATGATCTGTTCGAAACGGCGTTCGATCATGACGGTCGGCGTCCGTGCTTGGTCATAAGGGGTAGGAGGCCGGACTCTTGCCATTTCGCACATGCGAAATCAACCGTTCCCATGCCGCGTCCGCCACACGGGATTGTTGGAAGAAAGCTGGTTCGCGACGCCACGAAACGGTAACGTCCCGGCCGTCCGCCGCACCGATAAGGCCCTGTCTCTTATACACATCTCCGAGCCCACGAGACTATAAC
>NZ_JAUQTX010000235.1:0-10306 GCF_059803775.1 Azospirillum sp. UFLA03-27
CCCGGGAGGGGGAGCCTTCTTCCGTTACCCTTCCAGCTTCTGATGCTCCAGGAAGGCGGTCTTCAAGAGCTGCTTGAGATCGTCGCCATACTGGTGGAAGCGCACGGACACTTGGCCTTTACCCGCGCCCTTGTGCACCACGACCATCCGCGCGGTGGCCATGATGTCGTCCCGCCCGGTGATGGACAGGCGGCCCTCGATCGTCTCGCCCTCCTCGAACAGATCGTCCGGAGCGTAGAAACTGACGCCGCCGATCGACCAGTTGCGGGAGGAATGGGCGCCACGGTCGGTCTGAACAACCAGGCAGGGGTGAGCGTAGCGCTTCTGCGCCCGCCGTTCCTCCGGCGCTGGCAGCGGCGGTGGCGCGGTGTCCACCGTCACCGTGATTCCCGTGCCGTCAAGCTTCGCCCCGCCCAGCTTGGCGGAGCGCAGCACCGCATCCTCCATCCGTGCGTCGCGCAGGTCGGCGCCGGTCAGGTTGGCACCGTCGAAGTTGGTCGGCCAGGGACGGTCTCCGGAAAGCCGGGCCGGGCGGGCGTCGGCGCGGGCCAGGACGGCGCGGGACAGCCCGGCGCGGCGCAGGTTGGTGCCGTTCAGGCAGGCCTCCGTCAGATCGGCCCCGATCATCTCGGTGTAGGAGAGGTCGGCCATCTCCAAGCTGGCCTTGCGCAGCCGCACGCCCATCAGGCGGCAGCGGCGCAGCCGCGCCGCGGCGAGCACGCGGCCGGTCAGGTCGGCCCCGATCACCGACACGAGGTCGAGATCGAGATGGCGGCCTTCCGCCCCCTGGCTATTCACCCACCGCTCATGCTCGGCGACGGCTTCCAGGAAGGCGCCCGACGGCATCGGCTTGTAGACCGGCCTGACGATGGCGTTCTTGGGAAGGGAGGCGGGCAGGTAGTTGCGGTCGAGCGTCGCCTCGTCGATGGTCGTGCCGTCGAAGGTCACGCCGTCCAGCGTGGCTCCCCAGAAATCGGCGCCGACCAGAACGGCCGCGGTCATGTCGGCGCCCGTCAGATCGGCGTCGTTCAGGTCCGCCCCGCTGAGGTCGCAGCCGGTGAAGTTCGCGCCGGCCAGGATGGAGCGCTCCATCTTTGCCTCGGTCAGGCGGGTGACGCCGTCGCTGCGTGGTTTGTCGTCCGTTCCGCTCATCAGCGACCCGGCGCGGAAGTCGGCGCCGCGCAGGTTGGCGTCGGTCAGGATGGCCCGGTGCAGGTTGGCGCCGCGCAGATCCGCCCCGATCAGTGTCGAGGCGGTCAGGTTCGCCCCCTCCATGTCGGCGCCGAACAGGTCGGCCTGCGAGAGGTCGGCCCGGATGAGACGGGCACCGACCA
Organism: Azospirillum sp. UFLA03-27; assembly: GCF_059803775.1. Taxonomy (NCBI): domain Bacteria; kingdom Pseudomonadati; phylum Pseudomonadota; class Alphaproteobacteria; order Rhodospirillales; family Azospirillaceae; genus Azospirillum; species Azospirillum sp. UFLA03-27. The sequence continues at coordinate 1,335 of NZ_JAUQTX010000235.1, forward strand.
GATTGGCGCCTGCCAGCTTCGCCCCGTTCAGGTTCACCCGGTCGAGGTTGAGATTCGAAAGATCGCGGAAGCTGAGGTCGGCCCGCCGCCCGCCGCGGCGCGTCAGCCACGTCTGGTGGGCGAGGATGATCGCCTTGATCTCTTCGATCTCGTTCGGAGTCCGGTCAGCCATCGGATGGGGCGCCCGCTGCTGCAACACACAAGAGAGGCTTCGGGCGCGACCATACCCCTTCCGGCGGTGTTCGTCACGGAATCGCCGTTTGGACCATCAGGAAAAAGGGCCATAAAAAGCAGGCATGAAAAAGGGCCGCCCGAAGGCGGCCCGTGAGATGGCCCGGTTGCACGGAGCGAAGGATCAGCCGGCGCTGCCAACCTTCTGGCGGAGCGCCTGGAGCAGCCCCTCAACCCGCCCGCCGTTCTGACCGATGACGGAGGCGAACTCCTGGCGCTGGGTCACGCCCATGCTCACACCCTCGACCACCACGTCGATGATCTTGTAGGCGGTGTCGCGCTTGCGCACGCGCCAGTCCACATTCACCGGCGGGCCGTTGGGACGGACGATCTGGGTGCTGACCATGGTGTCCGCCTCGCCTTCCACCCGGGACCCGGTGATGCGGAAGGTCTCGCCCGAATACTCGACGAAGCGGTCTGCGTAGGTGTTGACGATCAGCCGTTCGAACAGCTTCTGGTATTCGTCGTGCTGCTGCGGCGTGGCGGAGTTCCAATAGCGGCCCAGCACCCAACGCCCGATGTAGGCCACGTCGAAGCCCTGATAGAGCAGGCCGCGGAAGCGCTGTACCGCCTGCTCGCGCGACAGGCTCTTGTTCGAGAAGGTGGCGACGGCCTCGTTCCCCAGCGATTGGATGAACGCGGTCGCGCCCGGATCAGCCGATTGCGCGGCGGCGGGACGGGCGGCCCAGCTGCTCACCGCGAGCAGGGCCGCGCACACGAGAAACAGGCGACGTGTCAGCATGGCAAGGCAAAAGTGGCTGCTGCGGGGGCTTTGTCAACACTCAATCGGACAAGGGATCGAGCGCGGACGGTCGTGCCGCGGCAGGCCTCCTCCTTTATTTCTTGGCGGGTTCGTCGAAATCGGGGAATTCCGGCGTCGCCGGCGCGATGTCGTTGGCGATCGCGGCGCGGCGCTGCTGCGCGTAGAGGCTGCGGGCCGTCGCGTAGAAGTCCAGCGAGTTCTTGCGCAGGTCGTCGATCTCGCGCAGGAGCTGCGAGCGGCGGTCCAGGCCTGCGGCGGCGGTCCGCCCATACATCGCGTTGTCCGCCCCGGCGGCGTTGGTGCCGATGCGGAACGGGTCGGCCAGCGTGTCGACGCCATAGCCCAGCGTGTCGCGGACGTTCGACGGGCCGAGGAACGGCAACACCACGTAGGGGCCGGGTCCGACACCCCAGACGCCCAGCGTCTGGCCGAAATCCTCCGGACGGTCGCCGATCCCGGCCTCCGTCGCCACGTCGGCGAGGCCGCCGATGCCGAGGATGGTGTTGGTCATGAACCGGCCGGTGGCGACCTGGGCGCCCTCGAAATCACCCTGCAGCAGGTTGTTGGCGATGTAGAGCGGGCCGAGCAGGTTCTGGATGAAGTTGTGCACCGCCTGGCGCAGCGGGTCGGGGACGACGCCCACATACACTTCCGTCGCCGGGCGGATCAGCAGGATGTCCGCGGTCTCGTTGACGGCGAAGACGAATCGGTTGGGAATCTCCAGGGGATCGCTGACCGTGACATCGGCTTCGTTGCTGCCGGGCGCGGTTGCGCAGCCCGCCATGCCGAAGGCGACGACGGCTACGGCGGCCGAGCGAAGAAGGGAGCGGGAGAGGTTGGCCAGCTTCATCGGCGACGGCTCTTTCTGGGGACACGACTTTGGGCGGGGCATCCGATTCCGCGGCCCCATCGCGCCACGTCGGAAGGGTTCGTCCCCTCGCCGGGCGGCAACAGGCGCTGCCGGACAGGACATCGCCCGGAAAATCCGTGCGATCCCTTTGTTCCGTGCCTAACACAGGCGCCGCCTTTTGACCAGCGTGCCACGCGAGGTCACCATACGGATACTGCCCTATGTGGTAGGATTGCCGCGCCCTTCGCGTGCCGACCGGGTGCCCCGTCAGCCGGTGCCGCCCGATTGGAAGGGTGACCGGTGAAAACGTGTTTACGCTGCATAAAGATATCTTTATATCTGTATCCCGCATGGCGGGCCGTGGTGGCCGGCCGGCCCTTCGGGGCGATTCGGGACGGTGTCGGCGGTCATGGACGAACTGCTTGCGACATTGAAGGCGGCGGCGGAGACCACGCGGCTTCGGCTGCTGGCGCTGTGCGCTCATGGCGAGCTGACGGTGACCGAACTGACCCAGATCCTGGGGCAGAGCCAACCGCGGGTGTCCCGCCATCTGAAGCTGCTGTGCGACGCCGGTCTTCTCGACCGTTTCCGGGAGGGCACCTTCGCCTTCTACCGGCTGACGGAGCGCGGCGCCTCGGCGGAGTTGGCGCGGGTGCTGGTGGACGCGATCCCGTCCGACGATCCGACCATGACGCTGGATCTGGAGCGGCTGGAGGCGATCAAGCGCGCCCGCTCCGAGGCGGCGGCCAGCTACTTCCGCGAGAACGCCGCCCGCTGGCATGAAATCCGCTCCCTCCACGTCCCGGAACGCGAAGTGGAGGAGGCGCTGCTGCGCCTGATCCCCGCCGACGGGATCGGGGATCTCCTGGACATCGGCACCGGCACGGGCCGCATGCTGGAGGTTCTGGGGCCGCGCGCCCGGCGCGCCGTGGGGGTCGACCAGTCGCGTGAAATGCTGTCCATCGCCCGCACCAAGCTGGAGGACACGGCGCTACGCCACTGCCATGTCCGGCAGGCGGACATGTACCAGCTTCCCTTTCCGTCCGGCTCCTTCGACGCGGCGGTCGTCCATCAGGTGCTGCATTTCGCGGAGGCGCCGGCCGATCTTCTGGCCGAGGCGGCGCGGGTGCTGCGGCCCGGCGGCCTGCTGCTGCTGGTCGATTTCGCTCCCCACGCCCTGGAATCCCTGCGGGCGGAGCACGCGCACCGCCGGCTGGGCTTCTCCAACGCCGAGGTCACCGGCTGGTGCCGCCAATGCAGTCTGGAGTGCGGCGCCGTGGTGCATCTGCCGGGCGAACCGCTTACCGTATCCATCTGGCCGGCGGTGCGCGCCGCGAAGGGCGCATCCCCGGCCGACCCCTCCATCCTCTCCATCAGCGGAGCCCAGTCATGACGTCCGGCATCCCGTCGGTCAGCTTCGAATTCTTCCCGCCCAAGACGGAGAAGATGGAACAGAGCCTGTGGCAGGCGATCCAACGCCTTGCCCCGCTCAGCCCCTCCTTCGTCTCGGTGACCTACGGGGCCGGCGGCTCGACGCGCGAACGCACGCACAACACGGTGACGCGCATCCAGAAGGAGACGGGCATCCCCGCCGCCGCCCACTTCACCTGCGTGGGTGCGACGCGCGAGGAGATCGACGCCATCGCCCGCACCTATTGGGACGCCGGAATCCGCCATCTCGTGGCCCTGCGCGGCGATCCGCCGGAGACCGAGGGCGGGGTCGGCGGGCGCTACGTCCCGCATCCCGGCGGGTATGCCTACGCCGCCGATCTGGTGGCCGGGATGAAGAAGGTTGCCGACTTCGAGATCTCCGTCGCCGCCTATCCGGATTGCCATCCGGAGGCGCCGAGCGCGCAGTTCGACCTGGACAACCTGAAGCGCAAGGTGGACGCCGGGGCGACGCGGGCGATCACCCAGTTCTTCTTCGACAACGACGCCTATTTCCGCTTCCTCGATCGTTGCGCCGCCGCCGGCATCACCGTGCCGATCGTGCCCGGCATCCTGCCGATCACCAACTTCGCCCGCGCGGTGGAGTTCGCCGGCAAGTGCGGGGCGGCGATGCCCCAACGCTTTGCCGAAACCTTCGAAGGGCTGGATTCCGATCCGGAGACCCGCCAGCTCGTCGCCGCGACCATGGCGGCGGAGCAGTGCCAGGCGCTCCAGGCCCAGGGCATCAAGGAGTTCCATTTCTACACCCTGAACCGCTCGGACCTGACGGTGGCCATCTGCCGGATGCTGGGCGTGAAGGCGAAGCAGCCGGCGGTTTCCTGACCGCCTCCCTGTGCTAGGGTGTTGCGATGATCGCGGTCGCGGAGGAAGGGCCATGGACAGCCGGATCGGGTATGACGACGATTTCTACGCCTGGACCCAGGAGCAGGCCCGTCTGCTGCGCGAAGCCGCCCGCGAACACCTCAACACGCCCATCGACTGGGGCCATGTGGCGGAGGAAATCGAGGATATGGGCAGGAACGACCGGCGCGCGATCAACAGCCACCTTGCCCGTATCATCGAGCATCTTCTGAAACTGGAATTCTCTCCGGCTTCCGACCCGCGCAGCGGTTGGCGGAAGTCCGTACGCGAACAGCGTGCGGCGGCCGTCGATGCGCTTGCCGACAGTCCCAGCCTGAAGGGGCATGTCGATCTTCCGTCCGCATTCCGCCGTGGACGCGGCTTTGCCACCGACGGGCTCGGACAGGATCGCGTCGACGAACAGGCCCTTCCTTCCGAATGCCCTTACGGACTTGAACAGCTTCTTGACGAAGACTGGTGGCCGGTGAACCGCCATGACCTCGACTGAGACGCTGATTCCCTGACTTTCCGCCCGACCTTCCTTCCGAAACGGACCAGACCCTTCCCATGCCGCACATTCTCGACACTCTCCGCGACCGCGTCCTGCTCTGCGACGGCGGGTTCGGCAGCCGCATCCAGGCGCTCGACCTCGATGTGGAGAAGGACTACTGGGGGCACGAGAACTGCACCGACATCCTGCCGCTCTCGCGCCCGGACATCGTGCGGGAGATCCACCGCGGCTATTTCGAGGCTGGCGCGGACATGGTGGAGACGGACACCTTCGGCGCCTCTCCGGTGACGCTGGGCGAGTTCGGCATCTCCGAGAAGGCGTTCGAGATCAACCAGCGCGCGGTCGAGCTGGCGCGCGAGGCGGCGGAGACCTTCACGGACGGGCTGCCGCGCTTCGTCATCGGCTCGGTCGGGCCGGGCACCAAACTGCCCAGCCTGGGCCATATCCCCTACCAGGATCTTGAGGACAGCTTCTTCGTCCAGGCGGCCGGCCTGATCGCCGGCGGCGCCGACGCCATCCTGGTCGAGACCTGCCAGGACCCGCTGCAGATCAAGGCCGCCGTCAACGGCATCAAGCGCGCCCGCGCCGAGGCCGGGTCGGACACGCCGGTCTTCGTCCAGGTGACGGTGGAAACCACGGGCACGCTGCTGGTCGGCACCGACATCGCTGCGGCGGCCACCGTGATCCAGTCTTTGGACGTGCCGCTGATCGGGTTGAACTGCGCCACCGGCCCGCTGGAGATGAGCGAGCATGTGAAATGGCTGACCCAGAATTGGCCGGGCCTCGTCTCCGTGCAGCCGAACGCCGGCCTGCCGGAACTGGTCGACGGCAAGACGCACTACCCGCTGCGCGCCGACGACTTCGCCCATTGGCTGGAGCGCTTCGTGACCGAGGACGGGGTGAACCTCGTCGGCGGTTGCTGCGGCACCAACGTCCCGCACATCGCGGCGGCCAACCAGATGCTGCGCAAGCTGGCCCCGGCCGGCTCGCACCGCCCGAACCCGAAGGGCCGCACGGTCCATTGGGTGCCCGCGGTCGCCTCGCTCTACTCCCAGGTCACGCTTCGCCAGGAAAACGCCTTCTTCGCCATCGGCGAGCGCTGCAACGCCAACGGCTCCAAGAAGTGGCGCGAGCTTCAGGAGAAGAACGACTGGGACGGCTGCGTCGAGATGGCGCGCGAGCAGGTGAAGGAAGGCTCGCACACGCTGGACGTCTGCACCGCCTTCGTCGGGCGCGACGAGGTGGCGGAGATGAAGGCCGTCGTGCAGCGCTTCGCCGGCTCGGTCACCGCCCCGCTGGTCATCGACTCCACCGAATACATCGTGCTGGAGAAGGCGCTGGCGCTCTACGGCGGCAAGGCGATCATCAACTCGATCAACTTCGAGGACGGTGAGGAGCCGGCCCGCAAGCGTCTCGCGCTCGCCAAGAAGTTCGGCGCGGCGGTGATCGCGCTGACCATCGACGAGGAGGGCATGGCGAAGACGCCGGAGCGCAAGCTCGCCATCGCCAAGCGCCTCTATGACTTGGCGGTCAACGAGTTCGGCCTGCCGGCCCACGACCTGCTGTTCGACCCGCTGACCTTCACCATCGCCACCGGCAACGAGGACGACCGCAAGCTGGCCATCTGGACGCTGGAGGGCATTGAGGCGATCAGCCGCGAGATGCCGGGCTGCCAGATCATCCTGGGCCTGTCCAACGTCTCCTTCGGCCTGAACGCGGCGGCCCGCCACGTCCTGAACTCGGTCTTCCTCGACCATGCGGTGAAGCGCGGCATGACCGGCGCCATCGTGCATGTGTCGAAGATCATGCCGCTGCATCTGATCCCCGAGAAGGAGGTCAAGACCGCCGAGGACCTGATCTTCGACCGCCGTGCGGAAGGGTACGACCCGCTCCAGGCCTTCATCGCACTGTTCGAGGGCCGCAAGGCCGCGGACGCCAAGAAGAAGGCCCGCGCCGAGACGGTCGAGGAGCGGCTGAAGGAGCGCATCGTCGACGGCGACCGCACCGGGCTGGAGGACGATCTGGCCGAGGCGATGAAGACCCACCCGCCGCTGGAGATCATCAACACCTACCTGCTCGACGGCATGAAGGTGGTGGGCGAGCTGTTCGGCGCCGGCAAGATGCAGCTTCCGTTCGTGCTCCAGTCCGCGGAGACCATGAAGGCCGCCGTGGCGTGGCTGGAGCCGCACATGGAGAAGCTGGACGGGCAGCAGAAGGGCACCATGGTGCTGGCCACCGTGAAGGGCGACGTTCACGACATCGGCAAGAACCTCGTGGACATCATCCTGACCAACAACGGCTACAAGGTCGTCAATCTGGGAATCAAGCAGCCGATCGGCGCTATCATCCAGGCGGCGAAGGAGCACAAGGCCGACGCCGTCGGCATGTCCGGCCTGCTGGTGAAGTCCACCGTCGTCATGCGCGAGAATCTGGAGGAGATGACCCGTGAAGGGCTGGAGGTCCCGGTCCTGCTCGGTGGCGCCGCCCTGACCCGCGCCTATGTGGAGACGGATTGCGTGGCCTCCTACGGCTCGGGCCGCGTGGCCTATGCGGGCGACGCCTTCGACGGGCTGACCCTGATGGATCAGGTGGTGGGCGGCAGCTTCGACCAGCAGCTCGCCATCCAGCAGGCCAAGCGGGCGGGCCGGGCGGTCAACCGCCGCCGTGTGCTCGGTCAGGCGACGAGCGCCACCGTCGGTCCGGTGGACAAGGACGCCGCCCGTGCCCGCCGCACCCGTCTGGCCGAGGGCGTGCCGGTGCCGACGCCGCCCTTCTGGGGGCCGAAGGTCATCGAGCATGTGCCGCTGAAGACGCTGGTGACCTACCTCAACGAGCGCATGCTCTATCAGCTCCAGTGGGGCTACCGGAAGGACGGCAAGTCCTTCGAGGAGTTCAAGGAGTGGGCGAAGAAGGAGCTTCGCCCGGTGCTCGACCGCATCCTTAAGATCGCCGCGAAGGAAGAGATCCTGCGGCCCCAGGCGGTCTACGGCTACTGGAAGGCGGCGGCCGACGGCGACGACGTCATCCTGTTCGCCGAGGACGGGACCAGCGAGGTCGCCCGCTTCACCTTGCCGCGTCAGGCCAAGGAGGACGGCGAGTGCATCGCCGACTTCCTGCGCGACGTGAACGACGGCGAGCGCGACGTGCTGGGCCTGCAGATCGTCACCATGGGCCAGCATTGCGCCGAGGTGGCGCGGGACTGGTTCGCCGAGAACCGTTACCAGGATTATCTCTACCTGCACGGCCTGTCGGTGGAGATGACCGAGGCGATGGCGGAGTACGTTCACGCCCGCATCCGCGCCGAGCTGGGCTACGGCGCCGAGGACAGCCGCGACAAGGAGAAGCTGCTGCAGCAGGCCTATCGCGGCAGCCGCTACAGCTTCGGCTACCCGGCCTGCCCGAACCTCGCCGACCAGGAGCAGCTTCTGAAGCTCCTCGACGCCGGGCGGATCGGCGTGGAGATGTCCGACGAGCACCAGCTCCACCCGGAGCAGAGCACGTCCGCCATCGTCCTGCACCACCCGCGGGCGAAATACTTCAGCGTGTGATGCGGGGCGCCTGGACCGGGGCATCGCCTCCTTTCCTGCGTTACGATGGGGAAGGAGGCGCCTTCAGGAGGGTCGGGACCGGCCCGGCTGACCATCCAAGCCGGTTCCCAAAGCGCAGCGGCATCGCTTATCCTTGAGGGCATGAACCATTCGCCCACCCCGCTTCGCCTGCACCGGGAAACCGTCCGCCCGGAGTGGATCGACTACAACGGCCACATGAACGTGGCCTACTATCTGCTCGCCTTCGACCACGCGACCGACGCCGTGCTCGACCATTTCGGGATCGGCAAGGCGTACGCGGAGGGCGAGGGGCGGTCGATGTTCGCGGTGGAGGCGCACCTGACCTACGCCCGCGAGGTCACGGAGGGCGACGGGCTGACCTTCACGTCCCTGGTCCTGGGCGCGGACGCCAAACGGCTGCATCTGTTCCACGAAATGCGCCATGAGGAGGACGGCTTCCTCGCCGCCACGGCGGAATTCGTTCTGCTCCATGTCGATCTGGCGGAACGCCGTTCGGTGCCGCTGGCTCCGGACGTTGCGGAACGGCTGGCCTGGACCGCGGCGGAGCACGCCACGCTTTCCGTGCCGCCGCAGGCCGGGCGATCGGTCGGGCTGCGGACCCCGAGGGGGGCGTGACGGTAAGTCGCTGCCCGCCTCGGCTTTTTGTTGCGCCGGACCCTTTGTTATTCGGCATGCGCGACACTATCTGTTGGCGCATGAAGACGACAATTTTCGCCGCCTTCGCGGTACTTGCCACCTTCCTGGGCACAGCCCTGGTTC
>NZ_JAUQTX010000236.1:0-10231 GCF_059803775.1 Azospirillum sp. UFLA03-27
GCGTATAATCGTCGGCAGCGTCAGATGTGTATAAGAGACAGCCCCAGGCCGTGGCGCATCAGAGGACGGTTGACGAAATCGTTCTGTCCCACGGTGGCGACATGCGCAGGTTGGCCGCGCGCGTCGCGGAACTGGAGGCGCTGACCGCCGACATGGCTGCGAACGGCGTGGACGACATCGCCGGGGCTGCCCTGGACGACGCCGAAGCCCGCGCCACCCAGGCCGAAGCCGAGCGGGACGCGCTCTTGGCTGCCACCGGCTTCAAGCCGGGTCCGCTGGGCGACGGGATGCGCCGCAAGGTGATCCTTGATGACGTCGGCGGCCTGCGTGACGCCATGGTCAAGGCACGGCGTGAAGCGGCTAAGGCCCAAGATGACGCCATCCTCTGGCGCGCGACGGCGGACGAGGAAGGAGTGCGGCAACCCCTTCTCCTGACGGTGTGGAAGCAACGACGCGCCGCCACCGCCGAGCGTGACGCGTTGCAGGCCGCCCTTGCCGCCGCAGAGGCGCGAGAGGCCAGCATGCGGGAGGTGCTGGACGACATCCACGGGATGGCATCGGCGGCCATCGGCCCGAACTGCGGAGCCGGGGCAGACCTGATCCGTATCGCCAAGCGCGCCCAGGAAGCCGCCGCCCTCTCGGGCGCACAGCAGGCGCCGGAGGTGACGGGGCAGGCGCAGGGCGGGGACATCGCGCGGGAGCTGGCGGAGGCGGTGGACGGCCTGCTGAAGTGCCCGGAGATCGCCGACGCCGCCCCAGAGGATGTCGATGAGGAAACCCGCGTCGCGGAGCGGAAGGCCCGACAGGTGCTCTCCCGGGCCCGCGCCTCCGGCCTCCTACCCACCGAGACGAGGGAGGCCCAACATGGAGGTCAGTGACGCCATGCGCGACTGGCTGCGCTGCTACTTGGCCGTCAGCCAGAACGGCAAGCGCTTCGAAACCAACTCCGTCTGGACGCGCGGGAAGGGCGACAGCCACCGCGGCCTGAAGGCCTGTCGGAACCGCGGCCTCATCACCAGCCACGCCGACGACCACCATAACGCTGGCGGCCATCGCCACGACCTTACCGCCGCCGGCCGGGCCGTCGTGGATGAGATGCAGGTGGACGTTGACCGCCGCCGTGCTGAATGGGATCGCGCTCAATACGCTGGGGAGCCCGCTCTATGCGCCAGCCTCCTGCCCAAGAGGGAGGATGGGAATGGGTGACGTGGCGTGCCTACTCAACCCCGATGCCGTCCGGGCCTTCGTCATGAGCCGCCTCCACGCAGCCGGTGACTGCGGAGACACGCAAGGCGCTCTCCGGATGAAGCTCCTGGCCGCCCTTGACCGTGAGGCGGCGCGTGCAATCGCCGGGGCCATTGACGAAGCGGAGAAGGCGGGGGGCTGTCGTTGCTATCAGGCGGCATTCGTCGGGGAACCGCTACGCTCTGGCGGGGTTCGGAACTCCCGTCCCGGCGGCGGGAAAGCCGAAGCCGAAAGCGCGACAGCAGCGCTTGGGACCGTTCTCGGAACTGCCTGGGCCTGTTGCAGCCACGACATCGGCGATGGTCGACGCGACGCGCACAGTCCCACGGCAGGCGTCTCACTGCAAAGGCGATCTCGCGTCGCCCGGTCTTGAGCAGTACAGGCGCTACAACGAGAAGAACCGAGACGCCCGCGGGGCGCAGGGAGAGGCATCATGAGCCGCACGCACGAACTCAAGGCCGACCTGACGCCATTCTCCGATGTCGCATCCGGTCTGAAGCGATGTGAGATCCGGCAGGACGACCGTGGATATCAGGTCGGGGATCGGCTGCGCCTGCGCGAGCATGACCGATACTTCATGGCATACACCGGCCGGGAGTGCATCGCCAAGGTGATGCACATCCAGCGGGGCTATGGCCTGCCGGACGGGCTGGTGGTGATGTCCATCGACGTGCTGGCGTCCAACGTGGCGCCGGGGGCGCAGGGAGAGGGGGCGTAGGGGATGGCGGACGCGACGCCACGCTGGATCACCCGATCCGAACTTGCTCGCGACTTGAGCGTCAGCGTAGAGACGGTTGACGCGCTCGTTGCGAAGGGGAAGCTACCAAAGCCGGTGTATCTCACGCCGCGCCTGCCGAGGTTCGACAGGACGGCAGTAGACGCCAAGCTGTCCGGAAACCGCAAGCTGGATGCTTCCACTCTTTGGGACGAGGCCATGAATGGAAAAACTGCCCAGGCACGTTCAGCGCGTCCGAAAGCGACTCGCGGACGGCAACTATAGGGAATATCTCTACGACAGGCGCACGCGTGTTGCGCTCGATCCGGACACGCTGGAGCCGATCGGTTCGCCGGAGGCAGACGCGGAGCCTGAGCAACACACGGTCGGCATGGTATGCGAGGCGTTCCGGAAAAGCCCAAAGTACCGAGGCGCCGCACCGAACAGCCGGAGGATCTACGATCGCTGCATGGACATTATCGCGGACAAGCGAAACTTGCCCATCGCAGGCTTGCGCCGTCGCCACGTGCTCGCGTTCCGGGACGAGAATGCGCACCGCCCCGGTGTAGCAAATCAGTTGGTCAGCTTTCTCAGCGGCCTGCTGTCCTTCGCTGTTGACCGTGAGTGGGTGGACTACAACGTCGCTCTCAGGGTTGAGCGGCTGAAAGCTGGAGAGTGGGAGCGATGGACCGACGAGGCACTGGAGAAGGCTCTCAAGTCGTTCCCGTCGCGGTTGCGGCGGGCCATCATCCTTGCTCTCTATACCGGGCAGCGACTCGGCGATTGCCTTTCTATGCGCTGGTCGGCCTTCGATGGAGCGGGCATCCACGTGCTGCAGGCGAAGACCAAAGAGCCGGTCTATATCCCGTGCCACGAGGTGCTGCGGCAGGAGTTGGCGGAGTGGAAGAGGGACGCCAAAGGTCTAACCATCCTTCAAACCGTCCAGGGGCGCCCGTGGACAGCCAGCGGTTTTCAGGTGGAATGGCGCAAGGCCAAGGTGAAGCACGGTATCCCGTTCCAGTTCCATGGCCTGCGCAAAACGGCAGCCGCGAAGCTGGCCGAAGCCGGATGCAGCGATCGTGAAATCATGGCGATTACCGGCCACCGCTCCACCAAGGAGGTGAGCCGTTACACCCGGCAGGCAGACCAGCGTGTCCGTGCGGAAGCGGCGATTCGGAAGCTTGAAACCGTCCGTGTAAACCGCCCAAAAACCAACTCATAAGCTACTGATTTTGCTGGCTTCAAAGGTTCAGAAGCGGCACCACGTCGCGCATCATGTCGCCCGGCGCCCAGTCCAGCCACACGCCGCGCACAAGCGGGCACCACAACAGCACCGACAGCGCCAGGACCGCAGGCATCTCCCATGGTGGCGAAGCACGCTCCAGCAATGTCTGGCCCGTCGCCACGCACAGGGGGCGCAGCACCCCGACACCCAGCACCAGCAGCGCGCCAATGGCCGCCTCCGCCGGGCGGATCTCTGCCGGTGCCGGCGCGCTCAGCAGGCCGTAGAGGACGAGCGCCAGGAACAACCCGGCGGCACGCCACGAAGCCACAATCCTTCCGGCCACGCGTTTCCCGTCACCCACCCTGCTCGAACAGGTGTCAGGATTTCATGACTCGCCGAAAAAAGGAATAACCGATTGGAACCGCAACGATCAGGCGTAGCGCAACTCAGCCCGATCGAGGCGATAGAACAACCCCTCCAGAGGGTTCAGCCGCAACGTGCCGGTCATCAGCACCGGCGCCTGCGATTCGCGGACCGGGATCTGGCTGTGGACGTGCAGCATCGTGGAAGGGCTGGGCCTGTGGCAGGCCGGGCAGGAGATGGGATTGGCGGCGAGGATAAAGCGGTTGTGGGAAGGCGCGTCGCTCAGCGGCACCATGAAACCACGCACCGTCACCAGCTTTCCCTCCAACGCCTTGACGCGGGTCGGAAAGACCGGATTGGCCGCTGGCCCCTCCATGCGGACCTGCACCAGATCCCGCCACAAAGCCGTGGTGTTGTCCAGCGGCAGATGGAACGGTCCGGCGGGATGCATGGGTTCGCTGGCGTTGGTGGCCCAGATCGCCCAGCCGGCCACCGGGGCCAGCGCAAGCGGCAGCAGAACCTGTCGGCGCGACGTCATGGCTTCCTCCCCCTCGATCCTGCCCGTTTCGGTCGTTCGTTCGACCGTTCTTCGATCCCGTTCATTGGATCGTTGAAGGCATCCTGTGCGGCCTTGCCCCAGACCGTCGTGCTTGTGGCCGAATTGTTCCCGAGCCTCCGCCCAAGGTCAACAGGCGAGCGATAGGCCATACGTAAGATGCCGCCGCCCAGCGACTTCGGGCACCGCTTCGCCGACCTATGGGATTGACGCGGCCGCCGACCTATACTTTGTAAGAGCGGCAACCACCGATAAAAACCTTACGAGCGGGAATCAACGCGGCATGCAAAAAGGGTCAGCACCGAAGGACAAGCCGGCGCATCTCCGCCTGTCCGAAGACCAGACCACCGAACTGGCCGACATGTTCCGCCTGATGAGCGACCCCAGCCGGCTGCGCATCATCCTGGCCTGCCTGGACACGTCGACCTCGGTCGGCGACATGGCGGCGGCGCTGGGCCTGTCGCCGTCCCTGGTCAGCCATCACCTCCGCCTGCTGCGGGCGGGACGGTTGATCCAGGCGGAACGGCGCGGCAACCGCGTTTTCTACCTGATCACCGACGAGCACATACGGCGCGTCCTGTCGGACATGGTCGACCATGTGGCGGAGGAAAGCGAAGGGGATCTGGAAGCGTAAGGCGGTTGCGGCGGCCCAGGCCGCCACAACCTGTTGAAGCCTTTATAACAAATACGCAATAGGATTTGACCGCCATGCCGGTTGCGCCGCATAGTTCCAATCATGCTGCGGCGCATCAAACCGTTGTTGCACGAATGGCTTGAAGAATCGGGCCAGGAAACAAAGGGTGTTGGCATGGAGACGTTCCGCTTCCAGCCGGGGGAAACCCCCGTCCTGCTCAGCATCCCGCATGTCGGCACCGTCGTGCCGCCGGACATCGCGGCCACCATGACCGACTCCGCCCTGGCGATGCCGGACACCGACTGGCATCTCGACCGGCTCTATCACTTCGCCCCGGCGCTGGGCATCGGCTTCCTGAAGCCCATCCTCTCGCGCTATGTGATCGACCTCAACCGCGATCCCGACAGCGCCCTTCCCGCCCCCGGCGCCAGCAGCACCGAACTCTGTCCCCTCACCACCTTCGATCACCAGCCGGTCTACCACCCGGGACAGGAGCCGGACGCGGCGGAGGTGCGGCGGCGGATCGCCGCCTATTGGCGCCCCTATCACGAGCAGCTCAACGGCGAGCTTCAGGCGCTGAAGGAACGCTTCGGCGTGGCGGTGCTGTTCGACGCCCATTCCATCCGGTCACGCGTGCCGCGCTTCTTCGACGGGCAGATCCAGGACTTCAGCCTGGGCACGGCGGAGGGGACCAGCGCTTCGCCGGCACTGGTCGGCCGTGTGATGAACGTGCTCACTGCGACCGGGCGTTTCTCCTCGGTGCAGAACGGGCGGTTCAAGGGCGGCTTCATCACCCGCCGCTACGGCAATCCCGCCGACAACATCCATTCGATCCAGCTCGAACTGTCGCAGCTCACCTACATGGACGAAGAGGCTCCCTTCGGCTTCCGCGAGGAGTCGGCGCGTCAGCTGCGTCCGACTCTGGAGCGGTTGCTGAGCCTTGTCGTCGAGTGGGCGTGGGAGAACGCCGCCGGCCGGCGGCGCAGCGCCTTCCTGTAACGCCCTGCCCGGCCCTCAGACCCAGACGCCCCGCACATAGGGCGTCAGCTGCGTGTCCTGCATGATGATGTGGTGGACCAGCCAGTTCGCGGTGAAGGTGTAAATCCGCTCGGCGTTCTGATGCGTCGGGTCCCGCGTAAAGACCGCGGACAGTTCACTCAGCGTCCGCACCGCCTCGTGATGCTGGCGGACATGCTCCTCGAACTTCGGGTAATGCACGGCCTGCATGATCTTTTCTTCGCGGGCGAAATGCTGCTGGGTGTATTCCAGCAATTTCATAAGGATCTTGGCAACGCGCACCGGCATGAAGCTGCGCGAATTCAACGCGGCGTCCAGTTCGTTCAGATACTCGATCAGGTGCTTGTGATCTTCGTCGATGGACGGCTGGCCGACGCTGAGCTGCCGCCTCCACGTAATGACACTCATGAACCCTCCGCACCCTGTCTTCCGCGGCCACCGGGCAATTCCGCCGAAAGCCACCGCATTGAAGGGAAGCGCGCCGTATCTGCGCAACTGAAGATCAAGGTGCGCAAACCGTCAAGGAACCGTAAATACCAGACGCCGCGCCCCTTGTTACCGCCGACTCCGCGACCAGCGGCCTTTGCCTGCATTATGGGCGCATTTTCTACAAAACGAACGCATACGATCGTCACATGGCATTTTGCCGCACCAAAACAAAGACGTGAAAAGGCAGGGGAAACGTCATGTTTCCGCCTGCCTTCACATCGATCTTACGAAGAAGAGGCGACGATCAGCCGCCCCAACTTACCTGTCAAACAACGTCCGATCAGCCGACGATCGAATAGCCGCAATCCACATAGGTGGTGCTGCCGGTGATGCCCTTGGCTCCGTCGGTCGCCAGGAAGGCTGTGGTGTAGCCGACCTCTTCGATGGTGACGAGGCGCTGCTCCGGCGCGCGTTCCGCAGCCTTCTCCATCAGCTCGTCGAAATGCGCGATGCCGGAGGCGGCGCGGGTCTTGATCGGGCCGGGGGAGATGGCGTGGACGCGGATGCCTTTCGGGCCCAGTTCCGCCGCCAGATAGCGCACGCTGGCTTCCAGGGCGGCCTTCACCGGACCCATGACGCCGTAATTGTCGATCACGCGGTTGGCGCCGAAATAGGACATGGTGAACAGCGAGCCGCCGTCCTTCATCAGCGGCTCCGCGTAGCGGGCCATGCGGATGAAGGAGTGGCAGGACACGTCCATCGCCATCTGGAAACCTTCGCGCGAGCAATCGACGACACGGCCGTGCAGGTCGTCCTTCGGAGCGAAGGCGATGGAATGCAGCGCGAAGTCCAGCTTGCCCCACTTCTGCTCGATCTTCTCGAAGATGGCCTTCAGCTCACCCTCGCCGGTGACGTCCACCGGTTCGAAGATCTCCGCTTCGAGCTGCTGGGCCAGCGGCTCGACGAAGCGCTTCGCCTTGTCGTTGAGGTAGCTGACCGCGAGATCCGCGCCCAGAGCGCGGAATGCGCGGGCGCAGCCCCACGCGATCGACTGATCGTTGGCGATGCCGAGCACGAGGCCCTTCTTGCCTTCAAGAGTGGCGGCGGCGGGGATGATCGTGGTCATAGGCTGGCTTTCCCGGATTGCAAGGTGGCCGGATTCAGAGTGCGCCAGATCGGATCACTCGAATTGTGCAACGCACCATAATGCAATCGAAGGTCATAGGCAACTTGTTAAAGTCGCAATATATCCGACATTATCGCTTTGTTTATCCGTAACACAGCCTTCACACAGCGAAGATGCGAAGTCCGCAGCGGTAATCCATACCTCTTTCTTGCGTATTCATACCGAATACCGCAACAAAAACAAAGGCCCCACCTTCTGGAGGGGCCTTTTCATCGGACCAGCTTTTATGGAACCGGAGACGATCAAACGGCGCCGGGCGTGAAGGACGGCGGATCGCTGGCCGGGAAGGATTCCATCGACGCCTCGTCCACCTTCTCCTTCTCGTCGGCGTCGTCGTAGATGTCACCGGGATGGCGCGAGTACCGGTGGACACCCTGATCCACGTCTTCGGCGGGGGTGCCCGCCCCGTGGTGATGGCCGCCCAAATCCTCCATCATCGCCTTGGCCGGGCAATAGCCGGTCAGCCCGCGGGCGACCAGGGCGCCGCCGGCCAGAGCCAGAGCCGCCCCACCGACGGTCGGACGGCGCAGCCCGAGCACGGCGAGAAGCCCGCCGCCGACCAGCGACACCAGGCGTTCGGTGTGCCCGACGTTGATCATGC
Source organism: Azospirillum sp. UFLA03-27 (assembly GCF_059803775.1). NCBI lineage: Bacteria > Pseudomonadati > Pseudomonadota > Alphaproteobacteria > Rhodospirillales > Azospirillaceae > Azospirillum > Azospirillum sp. UFLA03-27. The sequence goes on from NZ_JAUQTX010000236.1 coordinate 7,972, forward strand.
GTTCGAGATCGTCCGGCAGGGCCGCGTCGCGGCTGCCCATGCCCTGTTGGCTCGTCATCGCCATCGCTGCTCTCCTCGATCTTTTTCTATGGTCACTGCTGCGGGGCGGGCGGCGTGGACCCGCCCTGGTGTCCGCCCTGGTCCGGCGCCGGTGTGCCGCCGGTCGAACCGGACGAGCCCGGCTGTGCCGTCCCGTCGGGCTTGCGGGCCGTATCGGCCAGCGTGCGGGCCTGCGACAGCTCGCGGTTCAGCCGGTCCACCTCCTGCGACAGGCGCTGCACTTCCGACTGAAGCTGCGGCGATCCCGTAGCGCCGCCCTCCGGCATACCAACCGCGGCGAGGGCCGCACCGTCGCGCATCCAATAGGGCTGGACCCCGTAATAGGTGTGCAGCGCCACCGCCCATTGCCGGTCCGACATGTCCGGACGGTTGGAGCGGGTGAACTGCGGCGCCGCGGTCAGCCGATCCTTGGTCACGTTCAGGACATAGCCGTCACCAGCCTGTGCCGGCTGGACCAATGCCCAGGGAACCGGGAAGTTGCGCTCGCCCAGACCGAGGAACCCACCGGCTTCGACCACGGCGTAGGCGACGCGCCCCGTGTTCGGATCGACCACCAGTTCGGAAATGGAGCCCATCTCCTCGCCGCTGGCGTTGTGCAGCTTGGCCTTCGACAGGTCGTCGGCGGCGACCACGCGCGGATGCTCGACCGCGCGCAGCAAGGCGTCGGCCTCGCCCAGGATGGTCTGGCAGGCCGGCTCGCCGCCCCGCTGCCCGGCGCGCTCGGCGGTCTGGCGCAGGGCACGGAGCTGGCCGATCTCCTGCGGGCTGATGGAGGCGGGAGTCTGGTTGCCGGCGGCCTCCAGCGCGCCGATGCGCTGGCCCAGCCGGTTCACCCCCTCCGGGCAGGTCTCGGCAAGCGCCGGCCAAGGCCCGAGCGCCCCCGCGATCATGGCGGCGCTGAGGAGCAGGCGTTTCATCGTGGGTGCCTCCGGCTTGGTTTCCGTGCGTGTGGTTCTCACGCTTGGAAAACAGCACGGCCAAGGCGGAGGTTCCGCGAATGCTTCTTCCGCGAAGCGGTCAGCCCGGAAGCGGCAACCCGCCCCGCTGAACGATGAAGGACTGGACCGCGTCCACCCCCTGCCCCGTCTTGATGTTGGTGAAGACGAAGGGCCGGTCGCCACGCATCTTCTTGGCGTCGCGGTCCATCACCTCCAGGCTGGCGCCGACCAGCGGGGCAAGGTCGATCTTGTTGATGACCAGCAGGTCCGACCGGGTGATGCCCGGACCACCCTTGCGCGGAATCTTGTCACCCGCCGACACGTCGATGACGTAGATGGTCAGGTCCGCCAGTTCCGGCGAGAAGGTGGCCGCCAGATTATCGCCGCCCGATTCCACGAAGATCAGGTCGAGGTTCGGGAACTTGCGGTTCATCTCGTCGACGGCGGCGAGGTTGATCGAGGCATCCTCGCGGATCGCCGTGTGCGGGCAGCCGCCGGTCTCCACCCCCATGATCCGGTCCGGCTTCAGCGCGCCGGAGCGGGTGAGGAACTCGGCGTCCTCCTTGGTGTAGATGTCGTTGGTGATCGCCGCGACCTCCCAATCGTCGCGCATGCGCTTGCACAGCGCGTCGGTCAGCGCCGTCTTGCCGGAGCCGACCGGCCCGCCGATGCCCACGCGCAGGGGGCCACCATGGCTCTTGGAAATCGGGGCGGTCATGAGCGGAACAACCTCGTGTATTGGGTTTCGTGGATCATGGAGGTCCAATCGACGGCCATGGCGCGGCTGCCCAGATCGTCGAGCGGGGCGGCCAGCGCGGCCTCCGCCGCAGAGTGCACCACGGAATCGAGCGCCGCCAGGGCCTTCTGCCCGTCCGTCTGCCCCAGCGGCACCAGCCGCACCCCGGCGGAGACGAGGTTGGCGGCGAAGGCGTGCAGATAGGCCGACAGGGCGGGGCCTTCCGGCACGCCGATCGACGCGGCGGCCAGCGCCACCGCGACGGCGTAGGCGACCGGGCGGCCGGTGCCGGCGATCACTTGGTCCCAGCGCTCCATCCCCTCCAGCGGCCACGCAGCGCGCACGGCGATGAGGAAGGCCTGCCCCTGCGCGCGGCTCTCCAGCGCGGTTTCCGAGGAGGCGCGCATGGCGTCGGCGCGCTCGACCGCCCAGGCGAAGCCCGCCTCGTCGCCCGCCAGCACGGCGCGATGGGCGGCCACGAAGAGCTGTCTCTTATACACATCTGACGCTGCCGACGATTATACGC
>NZ_JAUQTX010000237.1:0-10242 GCF_059803775.1 Azospirillum sp. UFLA03-27
TCCTGATGCTGTGGGTGGGCATCGGCTTCCTGGCCAAGATCACGATCATTATCCTGTTCGCGGTCTTCCCGGTGATCATCAACACGGTCACCGGCGTGAAGAACGTGGACCGGCACTATCTGGACATCGGCAAGGCCTTCATGGCCTCGCGGTTCATGGTCTACCGCCAGATCATCGCGCCCTACGCCCTGCCCTACGTGGCGAGCGGCCTGCGCATCGCGCTCGGCCGCGGCATCATCGCGATGATCGTGGCGGAGTTCCTGACCTCCATCTCCGGCCTCGGCGGCCTGATCATCAACTACACCAACGCGTTCGAGACGGCCAAGGCCTTCGCCCCGGTCCTGGTGGTGGCCCTGCTCGCCAACGCGCTGACGGTTCTCGTTCAAAAGGTCGAAGAGCGTTTCGGCCGCTGGCGCCGCCGCTGACCGGCCCGCCTCCCCCGCACCACACGCGCACCACACCACACCGGATTGAGGAAGGAAGAGGGATCATGAGCATGATGTCCCGTTCGCTGAAGGCCGCCCTGCTGGCGGGTGCCTTCTCCGTGGCGATGAGCACCGCCGCGCTCGCCGCCGACGCGCTGAAGATCGGCATGCCGGCCAAGATGTTCCTGAACCTCGTCGAGTTCGTCGCGCAGGACCAGGGCTTCTACGAGAAGAACGGCCTGACGGTGGAACTGGTGCACATCGCCGACAGCTCCATCCCCGTGCGCTCGCTGATCGCCGGGGAACTGGACATCAGCCAGGCCGGCATGTCGGAGACGCTGGCGGCGGCCGACAAGGGCGGCACGCTGAAGACCATCGGCGGCGTCCACACCGGCCTGCATTACGCCTTCTACGCCAACGCCGCGTCGGGCGTGAAGGACGTCACCGACCTGCCGGGCAAGAAGGTCGGCATCTCCTCCCCCGGCTCGCTGCCGCACGTCGTCATCACCGCCCTGATGCGCCAGGCCGGCATGAGCGAGGACCAGATCAAGTCGGTGCAGTGGGTCTCGCTGAAGGGCTCCTCGGCCCGCATCAACGGCATCCTGACCGGCACCATCGACGCGACCGTCTCCAACTACGACCCGAAGGCCGCGCACGACAAGAACGCCAAGGTGCTGTTCGTCGTCTCCAAGAAGCTGCCCAACTACGTGATGACCCCCTGGGACGTCAACGACCAGACCATCGCCAAGAAGCGCGACGTGCTGAAGCGCTTCGTCAAGGCGGAGCTGGAGGCGACCCGCTGGATCTTCGACAACGAGAAGGGCGCGTTGGACGTCGCGAAGAAGCACTTCGACTACAACGACGAGCAGCTCGCCGAATTCTACGAATTCTACAAGGTCGGCGGCATCTGGAACCCGAACGGCACCGTCACCGCCGATCAGGCCAAGTACATGCAGGAGCTGAACGTCGAAGGCGGCCTGCAGAAGGCCGTCCACCCGGCCGAGAAGGTGCTCGACACCAGCATCGTCCAGGAGGTGCTGGCGGAGATCGGCACCTACAAGCAGCCGTAATCCCGTCGGGGCCGGCGTCGCACCGCCGGCCCCCTCCCGCGCTTTGCCCCATTCCGCCCGCCGTCCCGCTTCAAGACCCGGTGCCGTCCCATGCCCAAGCTGTCCGTCCGCAACCTGACCAAGCGTTTCCCGGTGTCCGGAGGGCCGTCGATGACGGCGCTCGACGGCGTCGACCTGGACGTGGAGGAGGGTGAATTCATCGCCTTCGTCGGGCCCAGCGGCTGCGGCAAGACCACGCTGCTGCGCATCATCCAGGGTCTGGAGACGGCGACCAGCGGCGAGATCCGCATCGACGGCAAGCCGGTCACCGGCCCCGGCCACGACCGCGGCTTCGTCTTCCAGCAATACGGCCTGCTGCCCTGGCTGACCGCTGCCCAGAACATCGGCTTCGCGCTGGAAGCCAAGGGCATCCCGCCGAACCGCCACGGCGAGACGACGGAGCGCGTGCTCGCCACGGTCGGGCTGAAGGGCTTCGGCGACCGCTTCCCGCACCAGCTCTCCGGCGGCATGCAGCAGCGCGTCGGCATCGCCCGCGCCCTGGCGATCGAGCCGGAGATCATGCTGCTGGACGAGCCGTTCGGCGCGCTCGACGCGCTGACCCGCGAGATTCTGCAGAACGAGATGCTCGGCCTGACCGAGCGCATGGGCAAGACGATCCTCTTCGTCACCCACAGTGTGGACGAGGCCGTCTGCCTCGCCGACCGGGTGGTGGTCATGTCGCCCCGCCCCGGCCGCATCCGCGAGATCGTGCCCATCGACATCCCGCGCCCGCGCGCCAGCCTGGGCGAGGCGCTGCGCGACACGCCGGAATACGTCGCCAAGCGGCACCAGCTGTGGACCCAGCTGATGGATCTGGTCTGAGCGCCCCCCTTCTCCGGAACCCAGGAGGTCCCATCGTGTCAGTCGTTCCTGACGATCACGAGTGGCAGTACAACCCCCGCCATTCCGTTCCCGACTTCGCGCGCCACGCCGAGCGCGCCGCCGCGCTGAGCCGCGCCGCTCGGGAACGGAACGCCGGACGTTACGACATCGCCTATGGCGACAGCCCGCTCTCCACGCTCGACGTGTTTCCGGCGGCCGCGCCCGGCGCCCCGCTGCACGTCTTCCTGCACGGCGGCTATTGGCGCGGGCGCGACAAGGCCGACTACAGCTACGTCGCCGACGCGCTGGTGCCGCGCGGCGTCACGACCGTGGTCATGAATTACGACCTGTGCCCGGCGGCGACCCTGCCGGAGATCGCGCGGCGCACCCGCGAGGGGCTGCGCTGGATTCACCGCAACGCCGCCTCGCTGGGCGGCGATCCCGACCGCCTCACCGTGTCGGGCCATTCCGCCGGGGCTCATCTGATCGCCATGGCGCTGGCCGACGACGCCGGGGCGGACCGGCTGGAGGATGGCGTCGTCAAGGCCGCCGTCCTGATCAGCGGCATCTACGAGCTGGCGCCGGTGCTGGACATCACCGTCAACGAGACCATCGGGCTGCGCCCGGAGATGGTCGACGGGGTCAGCCCGATGCGCCATCCGCCGTCCACCGCCACGGCCCTGACGGTCGTCGTCGGTTCGGCGGAGACGCCCGCCTGGATCGCCCAGTCGCGCGACTTCGCCACGCTGTGCCAGTGCCGCGGCTCACGCTGCACCTATCACACGCTGGCCGGGGAGGATCACTTCTCGATCATGGCACGGATGGAAACGCCGGACGACGCGCTCTCGCGGCTGGTGCTGGATGCGGCTGGAGTAAAAGAATGATCGTCATCGATGAAAACGCCGCCCGCCGTCTGGTGTCCCCCGCCGACGCGATTGAGGCCATGGACATGGCCTTCCGCGAAGTCTCCCGCGGGCAGGCGCGCAACTTCCCGGTGGTCCGCGAACGTCTGCTGCCGGGGCCGGACGTCTACGGCATCAAGGCCGGCGGCGACCTCGCCATCGGGCTGCTCGGGCTGAAGATCGGCGGCTACTGGACGGGCAACCGCGCGCGCGGCCTGACCAACCACCAGTCCACCACCGTGCTGACCGACCCGGAGACGGGTTGCCCGACGGCGCTGGTCAGCTCCAACCACCTGACGGGGCTGCGCACCGCCGCCGCCTGCGCCATCGGCATCCGCGAGCTGGCCCGGCACGACGCGCGGGTGCTCGCCCTGATCGGCACCGGCGGGCAGGCGGCGCACCATCTGGAGGCGGCGCTTCTGGTGCGCCGCTTCGACCGCGTCCTGGTGGCCAACCGCGACCGCGCGCGGGCCGAGGAACTGGCGGCCTCCTTCGCCGGGCGGCTGCCCGTCGAGGTCGTGGACGCCGAGACCGCGACGCGCAACGCCGACGTGCTCATCACCCTGACGACGGCGCGCGAGCCGGTGGTCCAGGCCGGCTGGGTCCGCCCCGGCACGCACATCTGCGCCATGGGCGCCGACACCGCCGGCAAGCAGGAGCTGGACCCGGCGATCCTGCTCGGCGCCGCCGTCTGGGTGGACGACTGGGCGCAGGCCTCGGCGCTCGGCGAATGCCAGCACGCGGTGGCGCATGGCCTGACCCGCGAAACCATCCGCGGCACGCTGTGCGACGTGCTGGAGGGCAAGGCGCCCCGCCGCGCCAGCGCGAACGAGATCACCGTCTTCGATTCCACCGGCATGGGCATCCAGGATCTGGCGATCGCCGCCTGGGCCGTCCGCGCCGCCGATAGCGACTCCGGTACCCAGGCCGGCTCCACCATCCACCGCATCGATTTAGCGCGTTAACACCCAAACTGGGCGCCGCCCGAGGCCGACATGCAGTTGAAGAATGTGCGCATCGCCGGGAAGATTCTCGGCATCGTCGTGGTGTTGGGAACCGTTTCGGTGTCCACCGCCCTGGTCAGCGGCTACGGCCTCGCCACGCTCGGCGGGGAGTTGAACCGGGTCGAGGAGGCGGGGCGCGAGGCGACGCAGGGCGCCCGGCTGAACCGCTATCTGGTCGAGCTGAGCCGCGCCGAGTACCAGATGGGCGCCAACCCGGCCAGCGTCGCCACCATCGAGGCGGTGGTCGTCGACCGCAAGGCCGAGGTCCGCGCTCATCTGGAGCACGCCCGCTCCGCCGCCGACGCCCAGCAGCGTCCGTTGCTGAACGGCATCGAGACGCAATACGCCGCCTATGTCAGCAGCCTGGACGCCACGGTGGCGGCGGCGAAGAAGCACGCCGACATGGGCATCACTTACGCCCGGCGCGAGGTGCTGAACAACGTCTCCGGCAGCCAGGAGCAGGTGGAGGCGCTGATCCGCGCCGTCCAGGACTACAACGGCCTCACCGTCGCCAAGACGGCGCGGATCTCCGAGGAGGCGGAAGCGCTGGCTGACCGGACCACGTGGCTGATCGCCGCGGTCGCCCTGCTCGGCATCCTCGCCAGCGGGCTGATCGGGCGCTGGCTGTCGGCGCGCGGCATCGTCGCCCCCATCGTGGAGGCGGTGTCCTGCCTGCGCCGTCTGTCCGGCGGCGACCTGACGGTGGTCATCAGCGGCGCCGACCGCCGCGACGAGGTCGGCGACATCGCGCGGGCGCTCGCCGTCTTCAAGGACAACGCGCTCGACCGCCAGCGCATCCAGGCGGAGCAGGAGGCCGAAGCCCGGCACAAGCTCGACCGCGCCGAGGCGGTCGGCGCCACCATCCTGCGCTTCGACCGCGAGGTCGGCGAGGCCCTGCACGTGATGCAGGACGCCGCCGCCGCGCTGGAGGCCACCGCCAATTCCCTGTCCGCCGGGGCGGAACAGGCGTCGGAACGGATGACCGTCGTCGGCGCGGCCGCCGAGCAGACCGCCGCCAACGTCCAGACGGTCGCCGCCGCGACGGAGGAGATGACCTCCACCGTGCAGGAGGTGTCGCGCCAGATGAACGAGGCGCGCGGCTTCGCCGACGAGGCGACGCGGCAGGCCCAGCAGGCCCAGGAGCGGGTCGGCGCCCTGACCGAATCCGGCCAGCGCATCAACGAGGTGATCGACCTCATCCAGGGCATCGCCAGCCAGACCAACCTGCTGGCGCTGAACGCCACCATCGAGGCCGCCCGCGCCGGGGAGGCCGGCAAGGGCTTCGCCGTGGTGGCGAGCGAGGTCAAGCAGCTCGCCAACCAGACGGCGCAGGCGACCGACGAGATCCGCAGCCAGGTTGGCTCCATGCAGGAGACCATCGGCGGCGCCGTGTCGGCCATCCAGACCATCGCCACGGTGATCTTCCGCCTGAACGAGATGGCCACCGCCGTCGCCGCCGCCGTCGAGCAGCAGGGGGCCGCCACCGCCGAGATCGGCCGCAACGCCGTCCAGGCGGCGCAGGGCACGGCGGAGGTGACCGGGACCATCGGCACGCTGCGCGTCGCCTCCGAATCGACGGCCGCCGGTTCGGCGCAGGTCCTGCAATCCGCCCGCGAGGTGGCCGGCCGCGCCGTGGCGCTCAAGGGCAGCGTCGACGCCTTCATCGCCGAGGTGAAGACCGCCTGATCCCTCCTCCAATCCATCGGCCATGACCAATCGGCCCTGATCAATGGGCCATGATCAATGGGCCATGATCAATGGGTTGAGCGCCGCGCCGGCAACCGCCAGAATGCGGCGGGCGAGACGACCGGCGGCCTCCGCCGGTTTCTCTCTTGCGTGCATTACCGCAGGACCGGTTGGGAGAGGATCACGATGACGGTTGACGGCGCGGCTCGGACCCTGAGCTTTGGATCACTCTACCGCCATGGGATGGCTCGGGTCGCCGCCTGCACGACGCCCTGCACGATCGCCGACCCCATGGCGAACGCCGCGGCGGTGCTCGACAGCGTGCGGGAGTGCGACGAACAGGCGGTCGCGGTCGCGCTGTTCCCCGAACTGGCGCTGTCCGGCTACGCCATCGATGACCTGTTCCTCCAGGACTGCCTGCTCGACGCCGTGGAGAGCGCCGTCGTCCACCTTGTGGAGCAATCGCGCGACCTGATGCCGCTGATCCTCGTCGGCGCGCCGCTGCGCCACGCCGGCCGAGTCTACAACACGGCGGTCGCCGTGCATCGCGGCCGGCTGCTGGGCGTGGTTCCCAAAGTCCATCTTCCCAATTACCGGGAATTCTACGAGCGCCGCCATTTCGCGGCCGGCGCCGGCACCGAGGGCGGCACGATCCGCATCGGCGCCCACGAGGCCCCCTTCGGCCCCGACCTGCTGTTCCAGGCGGACGACATCGACGGGCTGGTGGTCCACGCCGAGGTTTGCGAGGATCTCTGGGTCGCCGTCCCGCCCAGCTCCGAGGCGGCCCTGGCCGGGGCGACGGTCCTGGCGAACCTGTCGGCCAGCAACATCACCATCGGCAAGGCGGAGACCCGCCGCCTGCTCTGCAAGTCGCAATCGGCGCGCTGCATCGCCGCCTATCTCTACTCCTCCGCCGGGGCCGGGGAATCGACCACCGATCTGGCCTGGGACGGGCAGGCGTCGATCTTCGAGAACGGCGAGACGCTGGTCGAGACAGAGCGCTTTCCCAAGGGCGCCCAGATGGCCGTCGCCGACGTCGACCTCGACGTGCTGCGCCAGGAACGGCTGCGCATGGGCACCTTCGACGACAACCGCCGCCTGCACGGGACGGCTTTCCGCCGGGTCGCCTTCCGCGTCGATCCGCCCGGCGGAGACATCGGGCTGCGCCGCAACGTCCCCCGCTTCCCCTTCGTGCCGGCGGTGCGGGAGCGCCTGGAGCTCGACTGCTACGAGGCTTACAACATCCAGGTCGCCGGGCTGGTCCAGCGGCTGCGGGCGACGGGCATGCCGCGCATCGTGATCGGCGTGTCGGGCGGGCTGGATTCCACCCACGCCCTGATCGTCGCCGCCCGCGCCATGGACCTGCTCGACCGGCCGCGCACCGACATCCTCGCCTTCACGATGCCGGGCTTCGGCACCAGCGACAAGACCAAGGGCAACGCGCTCCGCCTGATGAGCGCGCTCGGCGTGTCGCACCACGAACTCGACATCCGTCCCGCCGCCAACCAGATGCTCAAGGACATGGACCACCCCTACGCCCGCGGCGAGGCGGTGTACGACGTGACCTTCGAGAACGTCCAGGCGGGGCTGCGCACCGACTATCTGTTCCGCCTCGCCAACCAGCGGGGCGGCATCGTGCTGGGCACCGGCGACCTGTCGGAGCTGGCACTCGGCTGGTGCACCTACGGCGTCGGCGACCAGATGGCCCATTACAACGTCAATTCGGGCGTCCCGAAGTCGCTGATCCAGCATCTGATCCGCTGGGTGATCGGCTCCCGCCAGTTCCAGGACGAGGTTCTGCACACGCTGGGCGACATCCTGGCGACCGAGATTTCGCCCGAGCTGGTCCCCGCCGGCAGCGACCGCGCCCTGCAGAGTTCGGAAGCCGTCGTCGGCCCCTACGAGCTTCAGGACTTCCACCTGTTCTACACGCTGCGCTACGGGCTGCGCCCGTCGAAGATCGCCTTCCTCGCCCTGCACGCTTGGTCCGATCCGGCGCGCGGCGACTGGCCAGCGGGCTATCCGGTCGAGAAGCGCAGCGCCTACACGCTGGCCGAAATCCATTCCTGGTTGCGCGTCTTCATCCAGCGCTTCTTCGGCTTCAGCCAGTTCAAGCGCTCGGCCATGCCCAACGGGCCGAAGGTGACGGCGGGCGGCTCCCTGTCGCCGCGCGGCGACTGGCGCGCGCCGTCCGACGGCAACGCCCGCATCTGGCTGGCGGAGCTGGAGCGCGAGGTGCCGAAGGAGTAAACGCCCTACCCCGCGGCGCCGGTCCGTTCGTTCATCACCAGCCGCCCGGCTGGCCAGGAGCGGACCAGCCCGGCGGCGCGCAGCTCCGGCAGGGCGCGGGCCACCGCGTCGTGCGACAGGCCGGTCGCCTCGACCAGCGCCGGCCCGGATTTCGCACCACCCTCCAGGGCGTGCAGCACCGCCGCGGTCGGTGTTCCGGCCTGGGCGAGCACCACCTCGCTGCGAGCGGGCCGGCTCGCCCGGCCGGCGGCGACCAGCGCGGCGATGGCGCGGAGTTGCCCAAGCCGGTGCATCGCCTCGGGGCCGCGGTCCTCGCGCAATGTCAGCGCCGTGTGGCAGCGGGCAACCTCCCGCGCCAGAGCGGCGAGGTCGGCGGCGCGATCCTGCACGAGGCAAAGAGCCGCCTCTTCCGCAAAGGTATCGATATCCGTGTCGGCCTCGTCCCAGCGGCCGGCCGCGATGGCGTCCCGGATATCGTCGGCCAGAGCCCGATACGCCTCCCCGCTCATGGACAGCCCTCCGTGTTCAGCTCCGGCCAATGTTGTGGCTCCCAGCGCGCCGCGACGCAAGCAGGCTCCGGCGCGTCGATGGGAAGCGACAGCCGCCGGATGCGCGAACTCTGCGCCGGGTCGGCGCGCGGCTGGAAGAACAGCGCGACCCCGCAGTCGGTGATGCGCTTGTCATCCTCCCCATTGGCGTCGCAGACACGGTTGAAGCGGTGCGAGAAGGACATGCTGTTCGCCACCACCACCCGGCACGACCCGGCGCGGGAGGACTCGTCGCCGGCCTGGGCCTGCCACCGCTCCTCCGTCAGGCCGGCGTCCATCACCGGGGTGACGATCCAGTCCAGCAGCTTGGCCCGGCACAGCCACGCCGCCGGCTGCTCGCGCCCGAGATCCTCGCAGATCATCACCGCCAGCCGGCCCATGTTGGGCAGCTCGACGATGGTGACGCCGTCCCCCGGCGCGATGAATTCCTTCGCCTCGTCGAGCAGCCGGCCGTCCGGGCCGCGCACGTCGTAGGAGCGGCACTGGTCGGCGTCGAGGTCCCAGCAATGCAGCTTGGTTTGGCAAAAAATCTCGGCTCCCATCCGGTCGAGCAGGACCGCCGTGCTGCGCGGCTTGCCGCCCTCCTCCCCATCCCGCCGGACGCCGACGAGAACGTAGCGAAGCGGGCCGTCCACGGCGTGACGCCGCACCGCCGCCTTGATGGCGTCGAGCGTGGCAGGATCGGCGGTCACCTCGGGAAAGACGACGATGGTCGCGCCTTCGGCGGCCAACGCGTCGATGGCCGACGCCGCACGGGCGCCGAAGTCACCGGGAACCGCGGCGTACCAGTCCGCGCCGTCCTGGGAAAAGGTCCGGATGGCGAGGTCGTCCTCGGCCAGGGCGAGCGGGACGACGCCGACGACGGGTGCCCAATCGGGATCGCTGGGACACTGGTCGGCGACCTCAGCGACGCGATGGAAGGCCAGCGAGACGGGCCGTTCGCCGTCCTCTCCGTGGGGGCACTCCGCCGCGAGGGTCGGCGGCAGCAGAAGCAGGGTGTGGAAGAGGTCGGCCACGTCGAAGGTTTCGCGCAGGGGCGTGACCTCCCGGATGTTCACCGAGCGGTCGAACAGGCCGGGCCGCAGGATGAGCTGGCCGTCGGCAACGTCGCTGTTGAAGCGCCCGTGCCGCTTGTACCATTGCCGCGCCCGCAGATGACCATCGGACAGCGCGCGTCGCGGCAGGAAGCGCGAGGCCAGCGGCGCGAACCATTGGTCGATGGCCTGGGCCGCCAGCACACACCGGTCCAGCGGCGTCCACTCGTCGGACGTGTCGACCCAAGACTTGAGCGCATCGGCGCCGTCGCCGTCCTCCAACAACGCCGCCAGCTGGCACAGCACGCCGCCGGTCTCCGCAGCTGTGGATTCCAGGTGCCGTGCGGCGCGCTCGGTCTCGTTCGGGTGTCGATCCAGATGGAACCGCAACGCAACGAACAGATCAGCCAGATGCATGCCTTCAACCACGCCAAGCGACGGACAGGGGCAGGATGCCCATCC